>SLPT01000336.1 GCA_007131845.1 Desulfobacteraceae bacterium
GCCAGGCGATGGAGGCGGCAAGAGAACGGGACGGGCGGATCGATCTGCTGCTGAGCGATGTTATCATGCCCGATATAAACGGTTTCGAATTCGCAAGCCAGCTCAATTCGATCTACCCGGACATCCGGGTACTTTTCATGTCCGGTTACACGGCCGATGTGATCGCGCGTCACAACATCCTCAAAAAAGGGGTTCACTTCATCGAAAAGCCGTTTTCCTTAAAAATACTTTCTACCAAAATACGGGAAGCCCTGGATTCGGACGGATAGCCTGCCGATAGCCTTGCAAAACCAATGGCCTCCATCCCGGCTGGCGCCTTTTCGGAAGCCAAACCGAGCGATAAAGACGCCGTAATATATTTGCAGGATATCTCTGCATGATTATATGTTCTGAATATAATACCAACACCCTGGCAGCTTCATTCTACACCGCCCGCATTGCGGCATTTCCCGGCGGTTTGGCTTAAAACTGAGGGTTTCGTTCAACTCCCACCAAAAATGCATCACATAATCGAAAAAGAAAAGGAGACATCATGAATACCATCCTATCCCGATCATTGGGGGCAGTTCTTCTGACTTTGCTTTTATCGTTTCCGGCACACGGGTTTTCCCTTACCGACGCGCAGGTAAAAAACTTTATAAACAGTTTTGCTGAAATGCAGGAAATGCTCGATGAATCGTATGACGAAGCGGATGATCCCTGGGATGTCGAAGAAGATAAAGATTTCTCTCCAAGCACCATGATATCGGATTTCATGACTGAAATTCGAGGGCACGAACGCTATGGAAACGTCGAGCGCCTGATCCGGCAGCATGGTTTTTCCGGTGTTGACGAATGGTCCGGGGTCGGCGACCGGGTCATGCGGGCCGCTTTCGCCCTGGAAATGGGTGAGCATGCGCCGGAAATGGATGAAGAAATAGCGGAGTTCATCCGGAATCTCGAGGACAACCCTCATATCGACGAAGCACAGAAGCAGGAAATTATAAAGGAAATGCAGGCAGCAACCGCATCGATGGAAGAATTGGCGGCAGCCCCGGAAGAAGATAAGGATGCGGTGCGGCCCCACATGGAAACACTGCGTCAGACCTGGGGATACACGGATGATGATTACTAGCCGGGAAGGCGGATTTTCCGTCATCAGCCAGCCCGATCGGCCCTTCACGCATGCGCTTCCCACACTTTCCTGCGCCCGCTATTTTTCCCCGGTGCGGCTGTCAGGAAAGCCATAGGGGCATTTTCCAAAGGAGGTATTCCATGGATCATTACAAGCTGTTTATCAACGGAGAGTTTGTGAACGCAGCCGACGGGCGGACGTTCGAATCCATCGACCCCGGTACGGGCGCAGCCATAGCCACTGTTGCCAAAGCCGGTGCGCCGGAAGCCGAAGCCGCCATTGAAGCGGCCCGGAAAGCCTTTGACAGCGGTGTATGGAGCGGGCTGACCCCAGCCGAACGCATGGCCCGGATCAATGCTTTTGCCGACCAGGTCGGTCAGCAGGCGCTCCGCCTGGCCATTACCGAGTCCATGGACTCCGGCCACATCATTCGGCTGGCCAAATACTGGGGCATGCTCGGATCCCAACTCCTGCGCAATTACGCCCATTACGCCGCCTATCATTTTCCCTGGGAGCAAGACATTCCCTATGCCGGCAATGTGTTCGCACCGGGACGGGACTATATCCGCCGCGAGTCCGTCGGGGTATGCGTGGGCATTATTCCCTGGAACTTCCCTTTGAGCATGGCCTTCTGGAAAATCGCGCCCGCCATTGCCATGGGCAACACCGTGGTTTTGAAGCCCGCCACCTCCACGCCACTGGGCGCGCTGATCCTGGGTGAGGCGGCAAAGGCCGCCGGCATCCCGGACGGGGTGGTCAACATCATCGCAGGCCCTGGCTCCGAGCTTGGCGATGTCCTGTGCACCCATCCGTCCGTGGATAAAATTGCCTTCACCGGCAGTACCGAGGTGGGGCGAAATATCATGAAAATGGGTGCGGACACGGTCAAGAAGGTCACCCTGGAGCTGGGCGGAAAATCAGCCAACATCATCCTGGACGACGCGGAGATGGATATGGCGGTGGAAGGCGCCTTGTTCGGAACTTTCTTCCACCAGGGCCAGGTGTGCGAATCCGGCACCCGCGTGCTGGTTTCGGAAAAGATTTATGACGAATTCCTGGAAAAGATGAAGGCCCGGGCAGAAAGCCTCCGCATCGGATACCAGCTCGATCCGGCCGTCCACCAGGGCCCGCTTGCCAACGCTGCCCAGCTTGCCACGGTGGAGCATTACGTGGAACTGGGAATCCAGGAGGGCGCCACCCTGCTCACCGGCGGCAAACGCGCCTATATACCCGGCCTGGAAGAAGGACTCTACTTCCCCCCCACGATTTTCACGAACGTGAACAATACAATGCGAATCGCCCGGGAAGAAATCTTTGGGCCGGTGGTCTGCGTGATGCCGTTCGGCTCGGATGACGAAGCCGTGGAAATCGCCAACGATTCCATGTACGGCCTGGCCGGGGGCGTGTTTTCCGGGAGTAACGCGCGGGCGGAAGCCATCGCACGCCGTATCCGCACCGGGACCATGTGGATCAACAACTACCATGCATTCGGCGATTTCTGCCCGTTTGGCGGGTACAAGCAGTCGGGGGTCGGCCGGGAACTAGGTCACGAGGGGCTTGCGGAATACACGGAAATCAAGCGGATTCATGTTTCGGCCAGCACGGATCAGAAAAGCAATTTCATGATGAAAATGTTTTCCGATGATCCCCGGATTCCCTTTGTGCAGTATATCACGCCCACCGTGGTGATTGCCGGCCGGGGCAGCCTGCCGTCCATATACCGTGAGGTGGTGCGGCTGGGCGGCAGCCGGGCACTGGTGCTCACGGATTCGGGTGTGCGGGATGCGGGCCTGGCTGCGCGCGTCGAAGAAGCCCTGGGCGGTTTCTGCGTCGGCGTGTTTGATGAAATCCAGCAGGATACGGACCTGACAACCGTAGACAAGGTTGCAGACATGGCCCGGGAGCGGGGTGCGGATA
>SLPT01000264.1 GCA_007131845.1 Desulfobacteraceae bacterium
CTTTTCGGTTTCAGGTGCCGACGGGGAAGTAACCCTTCAGATGGCTCATCCCGGCGGCGGCACGGTCAGGCTCCGCCTGACACCAGACGAAGCGCGCCAGCTTGCCGGTGACATTGAAAAAGCCATGGACAGCGGCGCATGATATCCGATTGAATTTGACTTTACCTGCATCCTGTTGTATTTTCTGAAAAAAACTATTGCCGGCCTTGTTTTGCAGCAGACCGCAGTATTCCGGAGTAAAGACATCGCTTGGTTCATTGCTTTTCCGCGCAAGCCGGAAACGCTTTAAGTGAGCCGAAAAGCCATGACGTTTGGCAAGAACCCTGTTACAACCCGTATATTCGCATGCCGAAACCGACCGTTACCATCCGGAAGCCCGATAATCGCTTTCCGGCAATTGCCGTGATCGCCTGCTTCGCGCTTTTGATGATGGCCGTGAAAACTCCGTGCTTCGCGGAGCCGGACATCTATTTCTATATCGACGAAGATGGAAATTACCATTATTCAAATGTGCCGACATCGGACCGATACGTTCCGTCGGAGCTCGACTTTTACGCCGACCCCCCGATGCGCCATGACCCTGCGGCAGATGCCTACGATGATATCATCAGGGATGCGGCCGGCACTTACGGTGTCGATTTCGCCCTGATCAAGGCGGTCATCAAGGCGGAATCGGATTTCAACCCGGAGGCTGTCTCCCGCAAGGGCGCTCAAGGACTCATGCAGATCATGCCGGCCAATTTCGAAGCCTTTGAACTGCACAATCCGTTCGACCCCGAGGAGAACATCCGTGCCGGAACCCGCTACCTGAAGCATCTCATCGAGCGCTACGAAAACGATCTGCATCTTGCACTCGCAGCCTACAACGCCGGGCCGGGAACCGTGGACCGATACCGGGATATCCCCCCGTTCAGGGAAACCCAGGGGTATGTCCGCCGGGTTCTCACATATTACGACCGCCTCACCCACCAAAGATAACGGCTTCGTAAAACGTCCAATATCCGTGCCTGCGCCCGCTTCCTCAGAATTTCACGTAAACCAGGTACGCTTCCTTCTTCGGGGGTCGCGCAAGCCTTGATCTTGGATTTTTTTACTAAGCCGTCGGCTCGCGACTTTTTACGAAGCCGCCAAAGATAAACGCGAAAACAACCGGGGCCATTTTATGAATCATATACAACCGACCAATATATTGCAGGAAATCTACCGGCTTTACGATGGATACATCGCCTCCTTCGCACCCGGTGCCATCGCCTGCCGGAAGCACTGCGCGGACTGCTGCACATCAAACGTAACCATGACGCGCATGGAAGGGCTTTTGATACGCGAATCCATGGGCCGGGAACAAATGACAGCCAGGCTGCCGGATATTTCATCAAGCGTCTTTCCCCGTTACCGGCCGGGCCTGAGCACCAACGGTTACGTGCTGGCGTGCAAATCAGGCGGCGATGGTGATTCGGAATCTTTTGCGGAAGAAGAATACCCGGAAGGAGAGCCGCCGGCCTGCCCGTTTCTGGAACAAAACCTGTGCAGCATCTATCCTGTGCGCCCGTTTGGCTGCCGATGCATGCTGTCGACCCGCCCGTGCGCCCAAACCGGCTGCGCCGATATCGATGAGCTCACCCTCACCGTCAGCACCGTGTTTCTGCAGTTCATCGAGCATATCGACCAGGACGGCTTTTTCGGAAACATGACCGATGTGCTCCACGCGCTTTCAGCCGATCAAACAAACGCCTTCAGGGCGCACGGCGTCATTGCCAACCATCCCATCCCGGCGCTGATGGTCCCGCCCGAACACCGCGCCCGCATGCAGGACATCGTCTTTTCCCTCAACCGGCTTCTGACAGGACAACCGCCCGCACCATAAGCCCGCAGCCTCCGCAGCGCAAGGGTTTCACCGAAATACGATATGGGCGCTTGACTTCAGCGGTGAAAATCAATAAAAAATATGTTTTCCCCGCACGCACCGATCCCGGCGGCGTATTGGCGGCGGACGCAGAGATTGGCGGAACAGACGGTTTTCGTTCAGGCACTATGTGATCACCCATTAACCAGCGACCAGGACAATGAAAGATAAGCTCCAGGAAATAGTAGCCAATGCGGCCGGAGCGGCATTGGCCGCAGGAAAACTCAATTCCGGCGATTTCGGCCCCGTTTCCATCGAGGAGACCAAATCCGCCGCCCACGGCGATTATGCCACCAACTTCGCCCTGGCCGGGGCATCGGCCCAGAAAATGCCTCCCCGGAAAATCGCCGAGGCGATCATCGAGCACCTGAACGACCCGGATGGAATCATAGAGGATACCGAAGTTGCAGGCCCCGGCTTTATCAACTTTTTCATATCCCCGGCCGCCTGGCCCCCTGTAATCCGGGAGGTGCATGAAAAGGAAGGGCTTTATGGCGCCGTTAACATCGGCCAGGGGAGAAAAGTGCAGGTGGAATTCGTCAGCGCAAACCCCACAGGGCCCCTGCACGTAGGCCATGGCCGCGGTGCCGTAACCGGGGATGCGCTTGCCTCGATTCTGAACTTCTGCGGATTTGTGACCGACCGGGAATACTACATCAACGATGCCGGACGGCAGATCCGGACCCTGGGACGCTCCGTCTTTCTCCGGTGCCGGGAAGTGGCCGGCCAAAGCGTCGAGTTCCCCGAAGATGCCTACCAGGGGGACTATATCTACGAAATCGCCCGCGAGATGCTCGCCGGATCGCAGGACCCCGGCACGGACCCGATTTTCAAAATGGATGAGGACGAAGCCATAGACCGCTGCGCCCGGCTGGCCGCCCAACGCATTCTCGACGGAATCCGCGAGGATCTTGGGCAGATGGGCGTTGGATTCGACAACTGGTTTTCCGAGCAGAGCCTCTATGACAGCGGCCAGGTCGCCGACACCATTCGTATACTGAAAGAAAAGAACCTGGCCTACGAAGCCGAAGGGGCAATATGGTTTCGCTCCTCCGATTTCGGGGATGAAAAGGACCGGGTAATCGTTCGGGGAAACGGGATCACCACCTATTTTGCATC
>SLPT01000038.1 GCA_007131845.1 Desulfobacteraceae bacterium
AGTCCAATATCTGCGTTACGCGCGATTTCTCAGAATTTCACGTACACCAAGTACGCTGCATTCTTCGAAATCGCGCAAGCCTTGATCTTGAACTTTTTACAAAGCCGTCGGGTCGCGACTTTTTACGAGATCATCAAGCCTTGATCCTGGACATTTACAAAGCCGTCGGATCTCGATTTTTACGAGTGCGTCAATAGGGATTTGTCATCGTATGGGCATCATCCGGAATCCGGTAGCGAAAAAACGACTGAAACGGTTTGCAGAAAACCGGCGCGCCTGGTATTCGCTGTGGATTCTTGCCATTCTTTTTGTCGCAAGCCTGGGAGCGGAGCTTTTATGCAACAATATTCCGCTTTATATCCGCTTTGAAGGAAAATCCTACGTTCCCCTGGTCCGGTATTATCCCGAATCCGCGTTTTTGGAAGACGGGCGGGACACGCGCCCCAATTACAAGCGCCTTCGCAATGAGCCTGTTTTTTCTGAAAACACCGCCAACTTCATGATTTTTCCGCCTCACCCCCACGGCCCCTACGAGACCGTACGGGCCGATACCATCGAACTGGACGAGGAGGTGACCGTCCGTTTCATGCCGTTGATCCGGGTGGGAACGGTGGATGTCACCCCGGACTGGACGGTGGTTCGCAGTGAATTTTTTTCGTTTTTTGCGGATGCAAACCCCGATGCGCTGCAAGGGGCGGATCTTTCGGAATTCTTCGATTTTCCAGACGACCTGAAGCAAAACATTGCCGCGCGCTTCGGAAACCGGCCGGCCCCGCGCGCGGAATTCCGGCTTTCCCGGGGTCCAATGGTATTTGACGTCTTTTTGTACCACTATGTCCCCCGCGATAAACCGCCAGATACCCTGCGGCTTGTCTTCCGGGAGGTGCCCGGAGAAAGCGGCACGCCCGGGGATCACACGCAGACCGCTGAAAACGGCCGCCTGGAGACAAAAGAGGCCGTGTTCGACCAGGATCTCCATCAGACGGTTCCTTTGCCCGGTCTGTGGGGGGATTTGGACGACGAGGACCGGAGAATGCTCGAAAGTCTGGTCCTGGAGCGCTTTGCAAACCCGGTGGATGATCAGCGCATGGTGGTGGGGGAGCGCCAGTATAATGTGTCCTTTTTAAAGGACGATCTGCGGTTTCCTTATCCGCCGGTCAAGGGACACCCCCTGGGAATCGACTCCGCCGGCCGGGACGTTCTTTCGCGGGTCGTATACGGGCTGCGGATATCCCTTTTATTCGGCTTCCTGCTGGTGGGATTCACCATGATGATCGGCATCGTAGGCGGCGCGTTGCAGGGCTATTACGGCGGAAAGACGGACATTACCGCCCAGCGCATGATCGAGATCTGGAGCGCGCTGCCGTTTCTCTATGTTATGATCCTCATGGGTTCCATTTACGGCCGGAGCTTCACGCTGCTTTTGATCATATACGGATTGTTTAACTGGATCGGTATATCCTATTACATCCGGGCGGAGTTTCTGAATCTGCGACGCCGGCCCTTCGTAGAGGCGGCACGATGCATGGGGATACCGACCAGAAAGATCATCTTCCGGCACATCATGCCCAACGCCCTGGTGCCGGTGATCACGTTTTTCCCCTTTTTGCTGGTCGGCGCCATCGGCGCACTGGCTGCCCTGGACTACCTGGGGTTCGGTCTGCCGCCGCCAACGCCTTCCTGGGGGGAGCTGATTTTTCAGGCCCAGCAGTACCGATGGGCCTGGTGGCTGATACTCTATCCCGCCCTGGCGCTGTTCACGGTGATGCTGCTGGGCGTGTTCATCGGGGAAGGGGTACGAAACGCATACGATCCCAGGCGTTACACCCGCCTGGAATAACCCGGAAGGTATGAAGCATCCGATGACGGATGAACCGGTCATTCAAATCAAGTCCCTGCGCGTCGGTTTCGAAACAGACGAAGGGTATTTCCGGGCGGTGGACGACATATCCTTTCATGTCGGGCGGGGCGAATCCGTCGGGCTGGTAGGGGAGTCGGGATGCGGTAAATCGGTTACCGCGCTTTCCCTGACCCGGCTGATCCCTTCGCCGCCGGGCCGGATCGAGACGGGAAGCGTGGTTTTCGGGGGCCGTGATCTTCTTGCCGCTGCCCCACGGGATTTGCGGCAGATCCGGGGGGCGTCCATCAGCATGATTTTTCAGGAGCCTTTGTCCGCGCTCTCTCCGCTGCACCGGATCGGCCGCCAGATGGTGGAGGGAATCCGCTTTCACCGGGATATGCCGAAGAAGGAGGCCTGGGCGTTTGCCAGCAGCTGGTTGTCGAAAGTCGGCATCCCGGATGCCGGGGAGCGCATGCATGCTTATCCGTTTCAGCTTTCCGGCGGCATGCAGCAGCGGGTCATGATCGCCATGGCTCTGATGCTGCGGCCGTCGCTGATCATCGCGGATGAGCCGACCACCGCCCTGGATGTTACGACCCAGGCCCAGATATTCGCCCTGATCCGCGGGATGAAGCAAAATGACACGGCCTTGCTGCTCATTACCCACGACATGGGCGTGGTCTGGGAAATGTGCGACCGGGTGGCGGTCATGTACGCCTCGAAGATCGTGGAGTCCGGTTTACTGGATGATATTTTTTCCCGGCCGGCGCATCCCTATACCATCGGCCTTTTGTCCGCCATTCCGAAGCCGGGCATGGAAAAGAAAACGCTTTCGGCCATTCCCGGCCAGGTGCCGTCTCCTTTCGGGTATCCGCCGGGATGCAATTTTCAGGACCGATGCCCAAGGGCCTCGGATGAATGCCGCATGGCCGAACCGGAATTTCAAGAGATCGGACCCGGCCATAACGTGGCATGCTTTAACGCGGAAAGGGGGGTGTGATGGAGCAAAACGAAAAAGACCCGATCAGCGCTCCCCTTCTGGAAGTCCGGGACCTTGCCACGTGGTTTCCGGTCAAGCGGGGGCTTTTTTCCCTTACGGTGGGGTGGGTTCGGGCGGTGGACGGAATCTCCTTTGTTATCGACAGAAATGAGACCCTGGGCCTGGTGGGCGAAT
>SLPT01000141.1 GCA_007131845.1 Desulfobacteraceae bacterium
TACCAGCAAGGCGACCTGGGGTGCGGTTATCGGTGCCGCAGGAGGGGCTGCCGTGGGGGCGCTTACGGGAGACGACAGCAAGGAACGGCGCAAGCGCGCTTTGATCGGCGCAGGCATCGGCGGGGTGTCGGGAGGTGCCGTGGGAGCATACATGGACCGGCAGGAAGCCGCACTGCGGGAGCAGCTCCGGGGAAGCGGGGTCAGCGTCACGCGCAGCGAAGACCGGATCATTTTGAACATGCCCGGCCACATCACGTTCGCCGTCGACAGCGCCGGTATCGATGCCGATTTTTACGATGTGCTCAACGCCGTCAGCCTGGTGCTCGAGGAATACGACCAGACCCTGGTCGCCATCACCGGGCATACCGACAACACGGGGCCGGTCGACTATAATCAGCGCCTTTCCGAGCGGCGTGCGGAAAGCGTTGCACGGTACCTGCAGTCCCAAGGGATAGATCCCATGCGACTTATGCCGCAGGGGATGGGGATTCATGCGCCCATTGCCACAAACGAAACGGCGCAGGGCAGGCAGCAGAATCGCCGGGTTGAAATCGAGCTGGAACCGATCGTTAGCGAAGGGTAAAAGCGCCAGGAAGACTGAGAAAATGCCCCAGGGAGCCGGAAGCGGCGTTATCCACCGTTTCCGGCTTCTTATTCCTCCCGGTCCGCTTCTTCCGCTTTCGGGTGTTTCGTTTCCACATTCACCGCATCCACTCCCTGAAATCCCCGGGGCAGTTTTTTCCCCCGCTGTCCCCGGCTTCCCATGAAATTTGAGAGGTTGCCGAACACCATTCGGAAGTGGCGCCGGCCGGCATACAGGGTCAGTGCGGCGCCCTCCGGGAAGATGACCAGGTGTTTGAGCCGGTCCGTGCCGGCCTTCAGATCCTTCGGGGCAACGTGGATGATCTTGTTTCCTTTTCCCTTCGGCAGTTCCGGCAGTTCCGGCAGGCCAAAGACGAGCATCCTTCCTTCCGCCGTTACAGCGGCGGCATAGAGATCGGCCGGATTGCCTGTGACATGGAGGGGACCGAGGGGAGCCGCTCCTTCCGGCAGCGTAATCAGGGCTTTGCCCTTCTGATTACGGGTGTGCAGGTTTTCCAGCATTGTAACGAACCCGTATCCGGCGCTGCTTGCCAGCAGAATCCGCTGTTTCGGCGCCCCCATCAGGATGCTGATGAACCTTGAGTCCGGCGGGTTTTTGAAAAAACCGGTAAGCGGGGTTCCGTGGCTGCGCGCCGACGGGAGCCCGGCGACGGGAAGACCATAGGTGCGGCCGGTGGAGTCCAGAAACAGCGCATGCTGGTTGCTCCGGCCGCAGGCCGAGGCCAGAAAGCCGTCACCGGCTTTATAGTTGAGATCCTGCGGATCGACGTCGTATCCTTTTGCCATCCGCACCCATCCCTGCTCCGAGAGAACGACCGTGACGGGCTCCGCCGGGGTGATCGTTTCCCTGGCCATGGCCTTTGCCTCTTTTCCGGCTGCGATCTCCGTTCTCCGATCATCCCCGAACGCCTTTGCATCCGCGGTCAGTTCCTTTTTGACCAGCGTTTTCATCCGCGCTTCGGAAGAAAGCGTTTTTTCGATGGACGTTCGCTCTTTTTCCAGGTTTTTCTTTTCCGTGGCCAGCTTTTTTTCCTCCAGCCTGGCCAGGTGCCGGAGCCGAAGCTGCAAGATCGATTCCGCCTGTATTTCGCTTAAGCCGAATTCCTCGATCAGAAGGGGCTTTGGCGCGTCGTTTTCCCGGATGATGGCAATCACGCGATCCAGGTTCAGGTATGCGGCAAGGAGCCCTTCCAGGATGTGGAGGCGGTCGTTGACCTGCTCGAGCCGGTAGGAAAGACGCCTTCGGACCGTTTCGATGCGGAAGGCGAGCCATTCCGACAGCAGCTCTGGAAGCGGCTTCACCCGCGGTTTTTTATCCGTTCCGATCATGTTGAGGTTGATCCGGCAGGTCTTTTCCAGATCGGTTGTGGCAAACAGATGGAGCATGATCGATTCGCGCTCGACCCGCCGGGAGGCGGGCACGATGACCAGCCGTACGGGCTCCTCGTGGTCCGATTCGTCGCGGATATCGGCAACCATGGGAAGTTTTTTCGCCTCGATCTGCAACGCCACCTGTTCCATGATCCGGGCGGGCGATACCTGGTGGGGCACCTCGTATATGACGATATCGCCGTTTTCCTCCCGCCATGCCGCACGCAGGCGGATGGTGCCATAGCCTGTGCGGTAGACCCCGGCGATTTCGTCTTTCGTGGAAATGATCACCGCTCCGCCGGGATAGTCCGGCCCCTGGACATATTCGCACAGTGCTTCCACGTCCGCTTCCGGGTGATCGATCAGGTGGATCAGGGCGTCTGTCACTTCCCTGGCATTGTGGGGCGGAATATCGGTTGCCATACCCACGGCAATGCCCGTGGTGCCGTTCAGCAGAATGTTGGGAAGCCGGGCCGGCAGCGTGGCCGGCTCCAGAAGCGACCCGTCGAAGTTGGGTATCCAGTCGACCGTTCCCATGCCCAGCTCGGATAAAAATACGTCGGCGAACGGGGAAAGCCTGGCCTCGGTATATCGCATGGCCGCAAAGGATTTCGGGTCATCCACGCAGCCGAAATTTCCCTGGCCGTCGATAAGCGGGTAGCGGTAGGAAAAGGACTGGGCCATGAGCACCATGGCCTCGTAGCAGGCCGTATCCCCGTGGGGATGGAATTTGCCCAGCACGTCCCCCACAGTGCGGGCGGACTTCTTGTGCTTGGACGTGTTTTTGAGTCCCAGCTCGGACATGGCGTAGAGAACCCTGCGCTGCACCGGCTTGAGTCCGTCGCCGATGAAGGGAAGCGCACGGTGCATGATCACGGCCATGGCGTAGTTGAGATAGGCTTTTTCGCTGTAATCCGATATGGTTATGGATTCAAGTTCGATAGGGGCGTCGGTTTTCATATCTCGGCCAGGTTCCCTTTTTCTTCGAGCCACCGCCGCCGGGCGGGGGCGTGCTTTTTCCCCAGCAGCATGTCCATCA
>SLPT01000228.1 GCA_007131845.1 Desulfobacteraceae bacterium
CATCCCGCTTCGTGGACGAGCCCATTGTGGCGATCACCGGCACCAACGGCAAATCGACCGTCACCCGGCTGGTGGGACGGATGCTGGAATATTCGGGTATGAGCATGTTTCTGGGGGGAAATCTCGGCCGACCGCTTATCGAGTACGTTGCCGAAAAAAAGCCGGTCGATGTGGTCGTGATCGAAGTAAGCTCCTTCCAGCTCGACACCATCGTGCATTTCCGGCCGGCCGTGGGCGTGCTGCTGAATATTAGCCCGGACCACCTGGACCGGTATCCGGACTTCGAATCGTATGCCGCATCCAAGGCAAGGGTGTTTGAAAACCAGATGACATCCGATACGGCCGTTGTCAATGCGGCCGATGAAACCGTGATGCGCGTAGCCGAAAATGCGAAAAGCAGGCTGTGCACCTTCAACGGCGGGGAATCCGGGCCCTGCTCTGCGATGGTCACGGATACGGAGATCCGGATCGGCTTTCCCGATACGGATTCGTTTGTGATTCCGGCGAACCGGGTGCCGCTTGCCGGACGGCACAATCTTGAAAACACGGCGGCTGCGGCCCTGGCGGCCCTGGCGGCCGGAGCCGGCCAGGAAGGCATATTGGCTTCGCTCGACGGGTTTGTCCCCGACCCTCACCGCCTCGAACAGGTTGCTA
Organism: Desulfobacteraceae bacterium; assembly: GCA_007131845.1. Classification (GTDB taxonomy): domain Bacteria; phylum Desulfobacterota; class Desulfobacteria; order Desulfobacterales; family Desulfosalsimonadaceae; genus B1SED10-16. Next base: position 655 of record SLPT01000228.1, read on the forward strand.
TAATAAAGGACGTGACATACTACGACGATTCCAAGGCGACGAACGTGGATGCCGCGGTTCGGGCCATCGGGTCCATGAGCGGGCCGGTGATTCTCATTGCCGGCGGAAGAGACAAGTTCGGGGGATATGAAGCCCTTAGAAAACCCGTGGAGCGGCACGTCAAGGCGGTAATCGTTTTGGGGGAGGCGGCGGACGCCATCCTCGAAGCCCTTTGCGACGTGGCCGCAGTCCGGCGGGCGGATACCATGGCAGAAGCCGTGGAAGAAGCCTCCCGCATCGCGGCACCCGGCGACGCGGTACTCCTGTCGCCGGCATGTTCCAGTTTCGACATGTACGAAAACTACGAAGCGCGCGGAAATGATTTCGCCCGCGCGGTGCGGTCCCTGAACAAAATGGCTGTATGAGAAGGAAAAGGGTTTTATGAGCAGGCATGCATCCCACAATCCGGCACGATACATCGACCCGGTACTGCTGTTTCCGGTGGTGGGACTGTGCGGCATCGGGATCGTGATGATCTACAGCGCCAGCAGCGAGATTGCGCTCAGGAACTTCGGCAGCGAGTATTATTTCTTCTCGCGCCAGATGATTTACCTGGGTATCGGCGCGGCAGCCATGGCCGCAGCCTGCTTCTTTCCGTACCGAGTCTACCGTGCGGCTACATACGGCCTTCTCATTCTGGCGGCTGTTTTCCTTGCCGCGCTTCTCATCGACGGCGTGGGGCATACCGCGGGGGGGGCCACCCGCTGGCTCCGGGTGTCGTGGCTGTCGTTCCAGCCGTCCGAGTTCGCCCGGCTGGCATTGATCATTTTTCTGGCCTATTCACTGACCAAGAAGCAGACCCAGGTGGAAAAGGCGTCCATCGGATTTCTGCCGCACGTGATCGTTTTACTGGTCTTTACGGTTCTGATCATGCTGCAGCCGGATTTCGGAACCATTGTCATTTTCTGGATGATGGCCTGGGTCATCATGTTCGTGGGAAGGGTTCCCGTATCGCATTTGGTTTCCGCCTTTCTGCTGATGCTTCCCTTTGCGGGGTGGCTTCTTTTTGCGGCGGAATACCGGATCAAGCGCTATGTCACCTTTCTCGATCCCTGGAAATATCCGCTCGACGAGGGCTACCAGATCATCCACGCGATGATGGCCTTCAATTCGGGCGGGATTTTCGGACAGGGCCTGGGCCAGGGCTATCAGAAACTGTTCTACCTGCCGGCGCCCCACACGGATTTCATTTTTTCGGTGATCGGCGAGGAGGGCGGCCTGTTAATGGTTCTGCTTATTGTGGCACTTTTTCTGGTGATCCTGTGGCGGGGGCTTCAGATCGCATCCCGCGCAGACGATAATTTCGGTGCGTTTCTGGCTTTCGGCGTCACGGCATCCATCACCCTCCAGGCGGTGATCAACATGGGCGTCAATCTGAGCCTGCTGCCGACCAAGGGGCTGACGCTGCCGTTTTTGAGCTTCGGCGGATCCTCGCTGGTTTTCAACCTTTTGGGCGTGGGCATTCTGATGAACATCCGGGCGCAACAGGAGAAATCATGAGAAACGAAGCGATCCGGAACAATCACAAAACCAATGAAACGCTCAATCCGGAAGCCGCCGGAAAAGACTCTGCAAGGGTTCGGATCCTGGTGGCCGGTGCCGGTACCGGCGGGCACCTGTTTCCCGGGATTGCGGTGATCGATCGCCTCGATGTGATTACAGGCGGCGTGCGGGCGATGTTCGTCACTACCGGCCGGCCCATAGAGGATACCGTGCTGGGAAAACGCCATTTCGAGACGATCCGCATATCCGCAGCCGGTATGAAGGGGGCCTCTGTTTTCGGAAAGCTTCGTTCGGCTGTGCTTTTGGTTTCGGGTATTTTCGAAGCGCGCGCAATACTTAAGCAATTTTGTCCGCATGCCGTCGTGGGGATGGGGGGATACTCATCCGCTCCTGTTGTGCTGGCTGCATGGATGATGCGGATTCCCCGGGTGATCCACGAGCAAAACCGGATCGCAGGCGTCACCAACCGCGTACTGGGACGATTCGCCAGCCGCGTGTTCGTCTCCTTTTCCGATACCCGCATTGGCGGGGCAAAGGACCAAACGATATTCACCGGATACCCGGTTCGTCCTGAAATCGGGCCCAAAGACGATCCGGCAGGAAGCAAAGACAACGACACGGGCGATGAAAAGAGCAAACCCCTGACCGTGCTGATCCTGGGCGGAAGCCAGGGGGCTGCCGCCATAAACCTTGCAGTGACCGGGGCCCTGGAATACCTGGACGATACCGGGGGCTTTCGCTTCATTCACCAGTCCGGGGCGGCAGACGAAGAGATGGTCCGCGAAGCGTACACCGAAAAAGGAGCCGATGCG
>SLPT01000039.1 GCA_007131845.1 Desulfobacteraceae bacterium
AACTCCATGGTATCGAAAAGCATGGGCGCTGACTCTCCGCTGTGGGTATAGGCCCCGAAGGCGCCGCCGATCTTGCCCACCAGGTTCAGCTTTTCCGCCAGAAACAGGAAATTCTTCATGCCCGGTGTGAGATCGCGGTGATACGTCGGGCATCCAAGGACATAACCGTCGTATCCCTCGAGGTCCTTTTCCGATTGAATCGATGAAATTTTTGCAAGATCCACTTCCTGACCCGACATGCGAATCCCTTCCGCAATACTTTCCGCCATTGTCTCAGTTTTTCCGGTCCTGCTCGCATACGCCACCAGTACTTTGTGCATTTTCCACTCCCTCGTTCGGATTTTTTCCGTGAACCGCTTGTTTGCCGGTTCGTTCGAGCCGCTTTAACAATAGTATGTTTTAAATACATAAGACTTTTTCAAGCATCGTGCCAACAAATCCAATCCGTGCATGAAATGATCATTCAGATCAATTTTAGCATTTTAACTTGCTATCATTCGGATAATAATACGTCCCTTGTGTATCATGTATGACTATTTTGAAACACATTGTCCCGATAAAAACACTCGCCAGGCCACTTCCCGGGAGGTGTGGCAAAGCAGGCCGCTTGACGATGCGGCAAATTGATATTACGCTATGATGTTGATGCACCCGTAAAAAGTCGCGATCCGACGGCTTTGTAAAAAGCTCAAGATCATGGAACCTGTCGCACAAAAATACCAGCGAAAAGGAGGCTCATCTATGGAACATACCAGCATTCCCGGAATCGCCAATCAAATCTCCCGCGTCTGCCTGGGCACTTGGGCCATTGGCGGGTGGATGTGGGGCGGCACAGACGAAGAGCGTTCGATACGGACCATTCACACCGCCATCGACAAGGGAATCAATATTATCGACACCGCACCGGTTTATGGATTCGGACGGTCCGAAGAGATCGTTGGCAAAGCGGTAAAACAACAGGGGGGACGGGACAAGCTGGTCCTGGCCACCAAAACGGCGCTTGAATGGAACGCGGAAGAAACCCGCGTATGGCGCAATTCGAGCGAAAAGCGCATACGGGAGGAAATCGACGCCTCCCTCAATCGCCTGCAAACCGACTATATCGATATCTACCAGGTTCACTGGCCCGACCCGCTCGTCCCTTTCGAAACGGTTGCCCGGACCATGGAAAACCTGAAACAGGAGGGAAAAATCCGGGCCATCGGGGTGAGCAACTACACCACCGAACAGATGGACGCCTTTTCCGCCGGGGCGGGCATTGCCACCTGCCAGCCGCCATACAACCTCTTCGAACGCGGAATCGAGGAAGACACTCTCCCGTACTGCATCGAAAACAACATTGCCACCCTTACCTACGGCGTCCTTTGCCGCGGATTGCTCTCCGGCAAAATGAACCGGGAGCAGCAGTTCGAGGGAGACGATCTGCGAAAGGTGGACCCCAAGTTCAAATCACCCCGGTTCGATCAGTACCTGGATGCCGTCTTTCGGCTGAATGATTTTGCAAAAGAGCAGCACGGCAAAGACATCCTCTCCCTTGCCGTCCGGTTCGTGCTCGACAAGGGCGCAAGCGTTGCCCTGTGGGGCGCAAGGCGGCCGGAAGCACTCGATCCGGTTGCTTCGGTTTCCGGCTGGAAGCTTACGGATTCAGATATGGAAACAATCGATTCGATACTGAAAGAAACAATCACCGACCCGGTCGGCCCGGAGTTCATGGCGCCGCCTGCAAGAAAAAAAGCCTGAAACCATCCCTGCGCCGGGATCCATACCGGATCCCGGCGCAGCGCAGGTTGCATGGCAGCCCGGACCGCTTTACAGCCACTCCACGGAAGGACACCCCGCTTCATCCGCACCATCAAAATCAAGAAGCACCCCGGAGCCGACGCTTCCGATGCTGCAGTTGACAACCAGGGTGTCGCCCAGAAGGAGCGCTCCGGCATCTTCGTGAATATGGCCGCACAGCACCACCTTCGGATTGCACGCCGATACCAGGGCGGCAACTCCCCGGGAGCCCGCACTCATGCGCCCCAGAACCCGATCCAGAGTTCCGTAGGGCGGCGGGTGGACCACCAGGACGGTTTGGCTGCAAATCTGTTTTTCTGCAGCCCGGAGAAGCGCTTTTTCAAAAAAACGGACCCGACTTCTGAAAGGAACAGGCACGGTTCCGGAAATACCGGTAAAAGGAATCCCCCGGATTTGTATCCGGTTCAGGTGAAGGGAGGTGATGTTGGCATACCGGGAATACAATCGCTCGTGCCACGACAGGTCGGTGTTTCCCCGGACCACGAGCACCGGAACCCCTAAATTGTCAAGCTGCCCGAAAGCGGCATGGGGATTTGCATAGTTATTGATATCCCCGGCAACCACGACCACGTCCGGGGAGTGTTCCGCCACGGCACTGCGAACCCTGTCAATCAGGCCCGGTTTCGCATGAATATCGGCCACCGCATAAACCCGCATCGTTTTTCTCCCGTTTCATGATATCCGGATACCCTGCTGCAGGCGATCTCCGGACGATTTTCATGGTGTTCCGTCTTTTGCATCTGTTTTTCCGCAGATATTTTAGCCTTTTGTTTTCATGCAAAAAAGGATATTTTAACATGAAAAGGACGAAATCACTGTGAACAATTACTTTGACGACAAGAGACCCCCACAAACCACACCGGACATGGAAAATTCCCCCGACAACCAACGGCAATCAGCGCTTGAAACCATCGTGGAGCACGCGCCCGATGCCGTTTTCCTGGTTGATGCACTCGGAGCAAACCACTTCCGGTTTGTTCAGAGCAACCGGCAGCACGAGCTGCTGACGGGCATTTCACCGGATACGATCCGGGGCAGGACGCCACATGAAGTGCCCGGCGGTAAAAGGGGGGATGCCGCCGCATTTTACTTCGAAACGTGCCGCGAAAATCACCGGAGAGTCGAATATGAAGAAACAGTGGACCTTCCGGACGGGGTCAAAACGTTTCACACGGTTTTAAACCCGGTGG
>SLPT01000368.1 GCA_007131845.1 Desulfobacteraceae bacterium
GCTCCATGTGAAGATAGTTTCTCTCCAAAACGACAATGGCGTCGTCGACCACGATGCCGATGACAAGGATCAGGCCGAGCAGGGTCAGCACGTTGATGGAGAATCCCAGAATATTGATGGCTGCAAGGCCGCCCACAAGCGATGTCGGGATGGCCAGGCCGACCACGATGGTTGCCCGCCAGTTCCGCAGGAATGCGAGCACAACGAAAATGACCAGGGAAGCGGCAATCAGGATGGTCAACTGAAGGTCGCGGATATTTTCCTCGATATACTCGGAGGCATCCATTGCCTGATGGTATTCGAGGCCCGGCGGGAATGTCCGGGAAATCCCCTCAACGGATGAGCGGACCCGTTCGGCCAGTGCCACGGTGTTGGCGCCCGTCTGCTTGACAACACCCAGTCCGATGGTCTGTTCGCCCGAGAAACGGGCCAGCATCCGCTCGTTTCTTATGCCATCGACCGCTTCCCCCACGTCCTGGAGGCGGACGGGGGAGCCTTCCCTGTGGGTGATGACCAGATCGTTGAAGGGCGCGGCATCGGAAAACTGTCCCTTGGTCCGGATCAGAAATTCGCGGGTTTTTCCCTCGATCCGCCCTGAAGGGATATCGACGTTTTCCTGCTGGATTTTTCCAACCACATCCTGGACAGTCAGGCCGTGGGCAGCGAGCTTGAGGGTATCGAGCCGGATGCGCACGGCGTAGGTGCCGCCGCCGCCGATCATGATCTGCCCCACGCCGCGAAGCGTTTCAAGCTGCGGTCGAAGCACGTTGTCCGCGTATTCGCTTAACCGGGTCTGGTCCCACCGTTCGTCGCCCACAAGAGCGATCCACATGATGGGCTGGGCGTCAAGATCCAGTTTGCGGACGATGGGGGATTCGGCATCTTCGGGCAGAAGCCTGCGCGCCCGTTCGACGGCGTCACGGACATCCTGGGCCGCCAGATCCTGGTCCCGCCACAGCTCGAACTCGGCGACGATTTCGGCCGTCTGTTCCCGTGAAGTGGACAACAGGGTACGCAGCCCCTCGATGGCGTTGATCTCGGCCTCTAAAGGCTCAACGATTTCCTGTTCGATGATTTCCGGTGCGGCGCCGGGAAGTACCACGTTGACGCTGACAACAGGAAATTCGATATCCGGATTTTCCTGTACCGGCATCTGATAATACCCGTAGATTCCGAAAATCGTGATGACGAGGAATACAACGATGGTGAAGACCGGACGGCGGATGCAAATATTCCAGATCACTTGATCAACCTCCCGGCGTTATCGCCGCGTAAATGATTCCCATGGCGCCTGCGGAGCGCATCCGCCCCGGCCCGGTTTCGTGCGGCCAGTCCGGATCCCATCTTTCCGAAATATTTACGGCGGACTCGTCATCAAGCTGCATGTGGCCATATATCACGACGAGATCATCCTTTTCCAGGCCGTCCGTGATTTCCACCAGGCCCGGTTGACGAAGGCCGGTTTTCACGGGGCGCATATAAGCTTTTTCGTTTTCCTCGTCGACCACGAAAACGATGTATCCATCGCGGGTGGGGACGAGCGCCTGCTCCGGAATGACCGGGCGGTCCGGCCGGGTTTCCAATACCAGGTTCGCTGAGGCGAATGATCCGGGCATCAGCCGGTTGCCGGGGTTTTCAATATCGGCCCGGATTCTGAATTTGCGGGTTCCTTCATCGATTACGGGGCTGATGAACTTTACTTCCCCTTCGAACGTTTTATCCGGGTGGGATGCCACGGATGCGTAGAGTTCCTGCCCCTTGGCGACTCTGGCGGCGTATTTTTCCGCGATAAAAAAGGAAATGCGCAAAGGGTCGGTTTCATAGACCGTTGCCAGGGGTTCGCCAGCAGCGACGAAGGTTTCCGGGTCGACAACCTGGCGGGATATGAAGCCGTCAAAGGGGGCGTGGATAACGGTATCGGCAAGTTCCCGCCGGGTGAGATCCAACTCCGCCTCCAGGCGCTCAACATCGGATGAAACGGCATCCAGTTCGGTTTTTGCCGCATCATACTGGTCTTCTGAGACCATGTTGCGTTCTCTGAGCGACGCGACCCGCTCGTAATTGCGCCTGAGATTTTCAAGGCGCGTGCTTGTGGAGGCAAGCGCCGCCCGCTGTGCCGCCATCCGGTTTTGGATTTTCTCGTCATCGATCCGGAAAAGAACCTGACCCTGCGAGACAAAATCGCCTTCACCGAAGTTGATGGACAGGATCCTTCCGTTTACTTCCGGCTTGATCTGCACCGACTGCACGGCTTCCAGCGTTCCGACTCCCCGGACAACGTCTTCGAGGTCGATGGCCGCCACCGGGGCTACGTCAACGGCGATCGCCCGGTCCTGGTCGGGCCGGTCGCCGGGGTCGTCCGTACGAGTGAACGGGACGAAGAAAAGCAGTGCGGCGACCAAAAGAACCAGCAGGACCAGAACAAGAATGCAGCCGAGTCCTTTTCGTCCCCTTCGGGGCGGGGTTTGCTTGTCATGATGTATTTCTGAAGGCATCGGTTTTTTTCCTCCTGAACCGGATGGAATCGAAAAAAGCTGTTTATTCCGTGTAAGACGGCTTCGTTAAAAAATTCAGGATCAGGGTTTTTTCAATTCGCCGTTTACGAAACGGACTTGAATTTTTCCCGCGGCGCGCCGCACACCGGACATTTTTTGGGCGCTTTTTTTTCGGTTACGTAGCCGCAAACCTGGCATACGTGGTAGTCGGTGGTATCGTTTTTTATAAAATGGTAAATGGCTTGTTCATAGAGTTTGGCGTGGTGAGCTTCGGCGTCCCTGGCATGGGTGAAAACCATTGCCGCGGCCTGTTCGCCATCGTCCTGGGCTTGCTTTATAAATTCGGGGTATTCGTTTTCGCTGATGGATTTTTCCCGCTGAAAGGAATTTTCGAGGTTGGTTTCCGTATCCTTTACCAGCAGATCCCTGACCAGGTTCATGTGGGCGGTCGCATGGACCCGCTCCGCTTCGGCGATGGCCCGGAA
>SLPT01000145.1 GCA_007131845.1 Desulfobacteraceae bacterium
CGATGATTACGCTCATGGCATAATCGAGATAGGACTGGCGCATTTCATGTACAATGCTGATTTCGGATATCTGCTGCTCGATATCGGCCATTTCGACTCCTGGTGATAAACAATACGCTTGGTTGGGTTCGGTTTCACCGAACAGTTCTGCCGGATAATACGCAACCCGCGCCGGCAACCCGCCGGGCCGGTAATACAACGCTCCTGGTTACACCGGCCCGGCCATTCGCCGGACAACCGGCCGGACGGTCAGCGCAACACCCCTGTTCCCGGATCCGAATGCATCGCCGTGGCCGGCTGCGGATCAGGGGATGCGTCTTTCTGGCACTCAATAGACCTGCAATGACGGCATGTTATATGACTGCCGCAGTGGGGTCAAAATCTATCAGTGTATGCGCTCGGGGTTTGCGGTCTCGCGAAGCAGCTACTTCAGCCTCGTGTCGATAAAGCCTATCGCAACGAGTCCGAGTATGACCAAAGAAACGTATACAGCCGGCCAGCTGGCTGTAAACTCCCAAACCACGCCGGGGACGATGATTGCGGGGATGCCAAAAACTACCAGGATGCCCAGAGATCGGGTGATCGACATGACTGACTCCTTACGCGCTATAAATAAATAGTGATAATTATCTGTTTCCGATACAGACGACTTCGTTAAAAGTCTAATATCTGCGTTACACGCGTTTTCTCAGAATTACACGTACGATAAGTACTCTGCATTCTTCGAAATCGCGCAAGCCTTGATCTTGAACTTTTTACAAAGCCGTCGGATCACGACTTTTTACGGATGCATCAATACAATCGCCTTGCAAATACTGTCTTAGCCGTCCATCCGCCTACACGGCCTCCATCATCATGGCCATTCCCATTCCGCCGCCGATGCACATGGAAATCAGGGCCGTCTGCGCCCCGTTTATTTTCATCTGGTTGAGTGCGCTTACGGTCTGCCGGGCGCCCGTGCAGCCGATGGGATGTCCCAGCGAAATGCCGGAGCCGACCTGGTTGGGCTTTTCCACCGGAATGTTGAGGTCCTTCATGCAGGCAATCGCCTGGGAAGCAAATGCCTCGTTGAGTTCGATGATATCGACATCCTCAATGGAGCGGCCCGTCTTCTTCAGCACTTTCCGGATCGCCGGGATGGGACCAAGCCCCATGTACGCGGGGTCGAGCCCGCCGGCGGCAAAGGCGCTGATTTTCGCAAGAGGGGTCAATCCCAGCTCCGATGCCTTCCGGGCGCTCATGAGAACCACGGCGGCTGCCCCGTCATTGATGCCCGATGCGTTTCCGGCCGTAACCGTTCCGTCCTTCCTGAAAACCGGCTTCAGCCTGGACATCTTTTCCATATCGGTTTCCATGGGCCGCTCGTCGGTGTCCACGATCACATCCCCCTTGCGCGTTTTGATGGTCACGGGAACGATTTCCCTGGCAAAGGTTCCGTCCTTTATGGCGGCCATGGCGCGGTTATGGCTCAATACGGACAACTCGTCCTGCTCCTGCCGGCTGATTTTGTATTTTTCGACGATATTTTCAGCCGTCATGCCCATATGGTAGCCGTAAAAAATCTCGTAGAGCCCGTCGTAGACCATCAGGTCGAGGACTTCGCCCTTACCCGTCACTTCCATGCGGTGTCCCCAGCGTGCCTTGGGCAGGGCCATGGGCGCATTGCTCATACTCTCCTGGCCGCCGGCCACGATGATTTCCGCATCCCCTGCCATGATGGCGGTGGCGCCTAAACAGATCGACTTCAGCCCGGAGGCGCAGACCTTGTTGATGGTGAATGCCGGGGTCTCCTTGCAGATGCCGGCCTGAATCATTGCCTGCCGTGCGGGATTCTGTCCCTGTCCGGCGGCCAGCACGTTGCCCATGATCACTTCGTCGATGGCTACCGGGATCAGGCTGCTGTCCCAGGCGCCCGCGCTTTTTTCCAGATCCGTGATCGGTTCGTCCCGGAGGCGGTCCGGCGCCCACTCTTTCGCCGCATCGCCCTGGGCCGGCCGCAGCCCAGCCCGCAATACAGCTTCCCGGAGCACCGTCCTGCCAAGCTCAACCACCCCGACGTCCTTCAATGAACCACCAAAAGAGCCGACCGCTGTTCTGGCACCGCTTACGATAACGACATCCTGCATATCTCAGACCCTCCTTGCTCTATGGATTGACTCGTGAACCGGCAAACGGGTGTTACCGACCGGAACGGCCTCAAAACCGATCCGGGGCTGGCAAGGATTTGCCTTGATTTTCATCAAATCCCTGTTATCCTCGTAAAATATTAATATTTAGCAAAATCCGGCAGTAAAAACAAGGTTAAATCACAGCGGAGCCCCTGAAAAACCTATGTGCACCATCGCCCTCGCATACCGGAGTCATCCGGAATATCCCCTTGTCATTGCGGCCAACCGGGATGAATTTTATGAGCGCCCCACCGCACCCCTCGATTTCTGGGAGGACAGCCCGGACATCCTTGCCGGAAGGGATCTCAAGGGCGGCGGTACATGGCTGGGGGTGAACAGAAAAGGAAAAATCGCCGCACTCACGAACTTCCGGGAACCGGGAGGGATGAATCACAACGGTATTTCCAGGGGATTTCTGGTAAGCGATTTTCTTGCAAAAGACATGGAAGCCGAGACCTACCTGGAAGGTGTCGCCGCCCGCAAATACGATTACGGCGGCTTCAACCTGCTTGCGGGCACAGCCAGCCGTCTTTTCTGGTATTCCAACCGGGGAGGCGGCATCACGAAGCTGACGCCCGGGATTCACGCGCTCAGCAATCACCTGCTCGACACACCCTGGCCGAAGGTCGAAACGGTGCGCCGGCGGCTTTCGGATATCCTGGACGGTGCCGCACGCATCGATCCGGAAGCGCTGTTTGAGATGCTGGCGGACCGGAACCGTCCGGACGACGCGGCGCTGCCCGATACCGGAATCGGGAAAACGTGGGAGCGGATGCTTTCGCCCGTTTTCATCACCAGCAGCGCATACGGC
>SLPT01000073.1 GCA_007131845.1 Desulfobacteraceae bacterium
AGAAGCGGCCTGCTCTGGAGCAGGTATCCTACGTGCTTATCCATTCGAAGGGGTTTCTCGATGATTTGCCGTGGCACTACCTGGCGCATCTGGAAGCAAAAACAAATGCGCAGCGCGGCTGCAGCAGCGATACCACCCGAGCCTGTCTCCGGCTCCGGCGGGCGTCCGGGGACCCTTCCAAAACGTATCTTGTATGCACGCGGTGTGGGGCCGGATCCCTGTTTTCCCCGTTTTCCTTCGGTCCAAAGATAAAAGCCATGCGCACTCAGCCCTGGATCAAAGAGCGGGCGGTGCTGGACGAACCGCCCGAGATCGTTCGGGTCAATCACACGCAGGTCCATTACCCGAAAACCCGGAGCGCCCTGGTCATCCCGCCCGAATCCCGGATCCGGAAGGGCACCGTCGTGGACCGGCTCTACAGCTCCACGCAGAAGCGCAAACTCATAGAAACCGCCGTGACACCGCTTCAGCGGAAAAGTGCCATCCGGAGCGTTGCGGGTGAACTGGGCTGCGATGCCTCAGAAATCGAGACGGCATGGAAACAGATTGAAAACGGCTATCCCCTCTACGGCAAGTCGCTTTGCATTACGCCGGGTCAGCTGTTGGCGGACGAATACACGGCCCTGATCGGGGAAATTCCGGACATGGCTGATGACGAGGATTTTGTGACCCGGCATTACACGGCCGGGTGGAAGGCGCTTTCCTCGGAAATATCCCCGGACCGGCCGGAAGCCGGGATCCTGCGGGGTATCGACCGGCTGATAGCGGTTTCCCGTCTCAAGGAAATTTTGGTTTTCGAGGGATTTTCCCGGTGCGATCGCGAAGCGCGTCTGGTCTCGCCGGATATCGACGCAAAGCAGGATTGGCTGCCGGCAGTTGAGTTGTTCGGAGAGGGGATATTTTTCAGTATCGATACCGGATTGCTGGAAGCCTGGGAGCGGCATCCGGCGGTCATGGAGCGATTCGAGCAAGTCCGGAAGCGTTTTGATGCCGTCTTCACGCCGTTCAGGGCGGAGCTGCAACGTCTTACGCCCCGGTTTCTGTTGCTGCATGCGCTGTCCCATCTTTTGATCCGCCAGATGGAAAGCGATTGCGGATATCCTGCGGCATCCATCCGGGAGCGCATCTACTGTGATCCGGCAGGAGAATCCCAATCCCGCGAATCCGGCGGAAAATCGCCTTCCATGGCCGGCATCCTGGTGTACGTGACCGTGCCGGACGTGGTGGGGTCCCTTGGTGGGGTGGTGGAACTGGCGGAGCCGCGCCGGTTTCTTTCGCTGGTTTCTTCTGCCGTGGCCCGGGCGGACTGGTGCTCGGCAGATCCCGTGTGCGCGGAGCAGGATGGGCATGGACTGTACCTGCTGAATCGGGCGGCTTGCCACTGCTGCCTTCTGATTCCGGAGACCGGGTGCTGCTTTCAGAACACCCTGCTCGACCGCGTGTTCGTAAAAGGAGATGCAGCAGGCAGTATGCCGCCTTTTTTCAAGTTTCCGGCCGGCGAAATTTGACGGCTTCGTAAAAAGTCCAATATCTGCGTTACGCGCAATTTCTCAGAATTTGCGGCTTACGCCTTGTAGACATACACGTACGCCAAGTACTCTGCATTCTTCGAAATTGCGCAAGCCTTGATCTTGAACTTTTTACAAAGCCGTCAGATCGCGACTTGCTACGAGTGCACCAATAGTGGCTGAGCGAAAACCGTTTCGATCCAGATTTCGATAGGAACATAGGATGCGCTTCCTTCATCAGCACATCTATGCCGGTGGCCGATTGCACGTAGGGTGTTATTCTATTCCTCTTGCTTTTATCGGGATCGCTATCGCTATCGGGATCGGTATCGGACTTTTTTCCGGCTGCTTTTATCCACCCGGAAGTTGCACGAACCTGAGCTGGTTTCAGGAATATAGGATGTGCTGACAGAGGAAACGCATCATAAGTTTCGATCCCGATCCCGATTTCGATCCCGATTTCGAATCGTGTGCCGAAAAAAAAGCCCCGGAGGGCATAAACCTTCCGGGGCTTTTTTATTGGATGAATCATTCCATGGCGGAAACCGTGAAGACTTCCGCCATGGATTTTACAGCATTGGGTTTTAGAACAGGCCCGTAACGGCGCCGCTTTCGGTGTCCACGTCGATGCGGCGGAAGGCCGGGTTGGAGCCGGTTCCGGGCATCAGGCTGATGGTTCCCGCGCAGGGGCAGAGGAACTTGGCGCCGGAGTAGATCAGCACGTCGCGGATGGGGAGCCGCCATCCCTTGGGAACGCCCTTGAGGGTCGGATCGTGGGAAAGCGACAGGTGGGTCTTGACCATCATGGTGGAGTAGTCCGCGTAGCTGGGATCGTCTTCCAGCATCTTGGCCTTTTGGGCCGCTTCCGGGGACCAGTCGACGCCGTCGGCGCCGTAGACTTCGCGGGCGATCATGTCGACGCGGTCGCGCAGCTTGGTTTCCAGCGGATACAGGAACTCGAACTGGCTTTCTTCTTCGCAGGCGTCGATAACGGCATCGGCAAACTCGAGCGCGCCTTCGCCGCCCAGCTCCCAGTGCTTGGATTCGGCGCAGCGGGCGCCGGCAGCCTCGGCAGCCTTCTTGACGACGGCGACTTCCGCGTCGGTGTCGGTGTAGAAGCGGTTGACGCAGACGACCGGGTTGATGCCGGACTTTCGGATGACGTTGATCATGTGGACCATGTTCTCAACGCCCTTTTCCACCAGCTCGAGGTTTTCCTTGCGGTATTCCTCGGGCAGCGCCTTGCCGGGCACGACCTTCGGGCCGCCGCCGTGCATCTTGAGCGCGCGGATGGTGGAGGTCAGAACGGAAACGTGCGGCTTGAGGCCTGAGTTGCGGCACTTGACGTTCCAGAACTTCTCGAAGCCGATGTCTGCGGCAAAGCCGGACTCGGTGACGTGGTAGTCGAACATCTTGAGGCCGATTCGGTCGGCGATGATGGAGCTCTGGCCCACGGCGATGTTGGC
>SLPT01000086.1 GCA_007131845.1 Desulfobacteraceae bacterium
AATGATCAGAGCTACTTGCTAATGCATGCGATGGGGGCCAATGTGGCCGGCGTCATTGGAACCACGGTATCCATTGGGATCCTTATCGCCCTGATTTCGTAAGTCAAGCAGCAACGGAGAAACAGATTATGGTAGTATCGGCGATTTATACAGCCATTATTGGTTTTATGGTTCTTTTTTTAGTGATGGGGATTCTCGTTTTCTCTGTAAAATGGATGTATGTCCTCAACCTTTTGGATAAAGCAAAAGAACGGGACAAAGCCCTGAGGAAAAACGATACAACCGGAAAATGAGCAACCCCTGTATACTGAGTATTTGTCCCGGGATTGCAGAAACTCTGTTCAGTGATGCGAACGGAGACGGGGCATACAATAATTGAATGGAATGGATCAGCAATAAGGAGATGCCAAGATGAAGGAAACGATGGGATGGATGGAGGCCGGAACCAGTGGAGAGGAAGTGGCTATAGACAATCCACTAAAATTCCAGGATCTTACTTTGCGAGATGGGCACCAGTCGCTGTTTGCCACCCGGGGGCGGACCGAGGACCTGGCCCCCATCGCCGAGCAAATGGATGACATCGGATTTTTTGCCATGGAAGTTTGGGGGGGTGCCACCTTCGATACCATGCATCGTTTTCTGGCGGAAGACCCCTGGCAGCGGCTTCGGACGCTGAAAAAACATGCGCCCAAAACGCCGTTTTCCATGCTGCTGCGCGGCCAGAACCTGGTGGGATACCGGCACTATGCCGATGACGTGGCCCGGGCGTTTACGGAAAGGTGCTGCGTCAACGGCATGGATGTGTTCCGGGTGTTCGACGCGCTTAATGATTTCCGAAATTTCCGGACCGTGGTCGAGGTGATTCAGGAAAACAAGAAGCATTTCCAGGGGGCGATATGCTATTCGCTGACCGAGCAGCGGATGGGCGGAGACGTCTATAATCTCGAATACTACCTCGATAAGGCGAAAGAACTTGAAGACATGGGGGCGGACACGATCTGCATCAAGGACATGGCCGGGATCATCTCGCCCTATGACGCCTATTTCCTGGTGAAAGCCCTGAAGGAGAACATCCGGGTCCCGATTCATCTGCACAGTCATTTTACCTCCGGCATGGGGGATCTGGCCATGCTCAAGGCCATCGAAGCCGGTGTGGACATCATTGACGTATGCCTGTCACCATGGGCTTACCGGACGTCTCATCCGGCGCTGGAGCCTCTTGTGGCCTCTCTCAGGGGAACCAGCCGCGATTCGGGGCTCGACCTGGAGCAGATTACCAGATGTTCGGAATACTTTACCAAGATTACACCAAAATACCGATATCTTATGGATGAGCGGATCAATATCATCGATACCAATGTCTTGCTCCACCAGACGCCGGGCGGGATGCTGTCCAACCTGTACAATCAGCTGCGGGACATGGACGCCCTGGACAAGCTTGAGCAGGTGTTCAGGGAGCTGCCCAGGGTCCGCAAGGAACTGGGCCAGGTCCCCCTGGTTACCCCCACCAGCCAGATCGTGGGGACCCAGACGGTGTACAATGTCCTGTTCGACACGCCCGAGGAACGCTATAAAACGATCACCCAGCAGGTTAAGGATCTGTGCTTCGGGCTTTACGGCGAGACGCCGGTACCGGTGGACAAGGAGGTTCAGAAAAAAGCCATTGCGAACCATGCCAGGGGGGATACCCCCATTACGGTCCGCCCCGCCGATATTCTCGAACCGGAGTTACCAAAGGCGGAGGAAGACGTAAAGGATCTGGCCAAAGATATCGACGATGTGCTCATCTACGCACTGTATCCTACCACCGGCAAAAAGTTTCTCAAGTGGAAATACAAACAAGAAGATATTCCGCCTGAAGTTCAGCCCAAGACGATGGAAGAAGCCATCCGGGAGGAAAAGCTTATTGAAAAGGCCCGCAAGGGGCAGGTCATGGAGATCCCGGAAAAAAGGGAGAACATGGAAACCTACAACGTCTATGTCAACGACGAGTTTGTCCGGGTGGAACTGGAGATGGTGGGCGGGGAACCCCAGGTTGCATCCGTAAGTCAGCCGGCATCCCAGCCGGTCCAGCCCCAGCCGGCTCCGGCGCAGCAGCCGGCGGCGCCGACCGGAGAGGTATCGCCGGACGCCATGGCCATACGCGCCCCGATGCCCGGCATGATCATATCCTACGAGGTAAACGTCGGAGATATGGTGAAAAACGGTGATGCCCTGCTGGTTTTCGAAGCAATGAAAATGGAGAGCACCATCGTATCGCCCGTCAACGGTACGGTACAGAAAATTCTCAAAAAAACGGGAGACACTGCCGACAACGGCGAGGCGCTCATGATGATCGGTTGATTTCCGCAGTCCCTATCGCATTGGCGGTTAGAATTGCGGTTAGAGTAGAAATGAAAAGATTGTTAGCCGGTATGAAGCCGGGAACCGGAAAAACGGCAGATGTTTTTCCGGTTCCCGGTTGTTCTTGCAGGAGGATTTCCGCACTCCGGAATAGATACTGCGAAAATCATATTATGTGGCGTTATTCCGACAATCGTACGCTGAGTACCGGAATTTCGGAGCGGCGTGTAACCCTTCGGGCTGTGGAGCCCAGTATATCGGCCACCAGGCTGTGCCCGTGGGTTCCCATAACGATCAGGTCGAAATTGTAGTCTTTTGCAACTTTAAGAATTTTTTCCGATGGGTCGCCATTTATGACGAGTATCTCATCCACTTCGAAAGACAATTGAGAAGAGTCGGTTTTTACATTTTTTGCAAACTGGTCGAGTGCGTCTTCCGCCACGTACTCCTGTCGGCTCTTTCCAATGAGCGCATCCCGCAGTTCATTGTGATGCCGCTTTCTGATTTCTTCCCATTGAGCTTCATCCAGGATTCCCGCAAGATGCGGTTCAATGTTGATATTCTTGGCCATAACATGCAGGATGGTTATTGTTGCATTATATAAGTTTGCCAGGCTTGCC
>SLPT01000222.1 GCA_007131845.1 Desulfobacteraceae bacterium
AAGGTGTTCGCCCCAGAAAGAAAGCGCCAGCTGGTTCCGGCTGAACCAGCCCTGTTTTTTCCAGCGAATCGCCCTGCGTTGAAGATCAAGAACCAGTGCGTAGCCTGTTCGGAAAATGTCCTCCAGTGCGTGGTCGCGGATGATGGCGGCGGCATGTTCGGGATCGGTCGGGTGCTTGGTTCCGGACAGCCGGTGAATACCGATTTCAAGGTATCCGCAGGCCTTCCGGACCATGTCCCGCAGGGACTCTTTTTCCCGCATCGGACGCTGGTCCGCGGCGATGATCCGGTTGCAAAGCGATGCAAACTCGATTTGCACGTCGTCCATGCTCGCCTGCAAAAGCGGGCTGGCGATGGCTCTGCCGAAGAGCGTATCGTGGTCGAGCATGGCGCGGTGATTGACGGGTACCGGCATTGAAAAGTCGCCGGATGCGTTTTCGGTCTCCCGGATCCGGTGTTTCTTTCGTATTGAAGACGGTTTTACCGGTGCGTACACGCCCACCGCTTCTTCAAAGGGAAGAAATCCTTTTTCCGCCAGGCGCACGTTGCGGAACCGGTAGGCCTCCTCCTCGCACTCGCCGGGTATCACCGATGCGGCCCGCAACAGCATCATCTGGTAGGCGCCATGGTCTTCGTCTGCAATGCGGCGAATCATGGTATAAACGAATTCCTCGATTTCCTCCCGCTCGTCCTCGTCCTCGAAGCCTGCGAATGCATCATCTGCAAACCGGATATAGAAGACATCATCGCATGTGAAAAAACCGTCGCCGATATCGCCCGGGTCTTCATCCGGCTCCCGGACCACGATCCATGCCTTTTGGTTGATGAAATATTCCAGCATGTCGTATTTTTCCGTCGTGCTCCACCGGATGAACCGGCCCGGGTCGGCCCGGTGCATCAGGTTCATCCAGTAGGCCACGGAATCAAGCTGCATCCGGTCACGGTTCCACCCGTCGATATCCAGGATGTATTCCCACTGCCGGTTGGAGGCAAGGGAGAGGATTTCCAGGGCGTCGTGGTGTCCGATGTCGTTGATTAAAAAAAAGAAATCTTCTTCCGCCATGGAATGAACAAGCGCGGTATTCATGGGATGCTCGAGGACTGCATCGAGGGCGTTTTCCGGATCCATGGCGAAGATTTTCCGCTTGTCGGCCGCAAGGCGGGCCATTCGTTTGCGGTGGTTTTCCCGCAGGCGTTGTTCTTCGGCTTCGGGTGTGAGGTCCATTATTGTCGTGTCCTGTTGTATCTGTAAATCATGCCGGAATTTTCGTGTCATCCGTGTATGAAACTGCCGGGAACCGGCAGAAACCGCGAGGTAAAAAAGCAAGATGACGGGCGTTGGATACCGGCATTGTTAGACAGATCATATCGTCTATCAGACATTGCGGCAACAGTAAAATGCCTTGATTTTTTGGGATGCAAGGATGAATCCGGAATGCTTTGCCCGCAGGAGAGCTAAGGCGGGTGAAGGGGGGCGCCAATGAGGAAGGGGGCATGAAAAATGCTTTTTCATGCCCCCTCGGTGTTGCTATTTACCGGGACACTGAGCTTTGACCTTTTCGCTGATGTCGGCGTTGCCGTATGCCTTGTCGAAATGGTTCGAAAATTCAACGGCCAGGGATTTGGCGCGTTTTTCAAAGGCTGCCTTGTCCTGCCAGGTGTGCTCCGGCATCAGCATCTCGTCGGGAACGCCGGGACATGTCCGGGGGACATCGAGGTGAAACAATTCGTTGTGGATATATTCCACGTTGTCGAGCTGCCCGCTGATGGCCGCGTTAATCATTGCCCGGGTAAGGGTGATGTCGATGCGGGAGCCCTCCCCGTAAGGACCGCCGCTCCATCCGGTATTGAGCAGGAAAACGCGCGTTTTGTGTTCTTTCATCTTTTTTCCCAGCAGGTCAGAGTAGTAGAAAGGCTTGCACGGCATGAACGGCTGACCGAAAAACCTTGAAAATGCGCTTTGGGGTTCCTTGATTCCGGTTTCCGTCCCGGCAAGCTTGCTGGTATATCCCATAAGGAACCAGAGCATCGCCTGTTCCGCGTTCAGTGCGGAAATCGGCGGCAGCACACCGTTGGCGTCGGCGGTGAGGAAAATGACCGTATCCGGATGCCCGGCCCATGCTTCCAGCTTGACGTTGGTGAGGTAGCGCAGGGGGTACGACGTGCGGCTGTTCTGAGTGAGCCGGTCGTCGGAGAGATCCACGCTGCCGTCCGGGTAGCTCATGCAGTTTTCGATGATGACTCCGTTATCCAGGGGTGCGCGGTTGCTGAAAACCGCTTTGTAGATTTCAGGCTCTTTCTCGGGATTCAGGTCAATGAGCTTGGCGTAGCATCCGTGCTCGAAGTTTGCGATGCCGTTGTCGTTCCATCCGTGCTCATCATCCCCGATGAGCAGTCGTTCCTTATCAGCGGAAAGCGTGGTTTTTCCTGTTCCGGAAAGACCCAGAAACAGGGTGACCGTTCCCTTCCGGTCCTCATTGGCGGAGCAGTGGATGGGCAGGATGTTTTCAAAGGGGAGATAGTAGTTCATCGCCGTGAAGATCAGTTTTTTTGCGCTGCCGCAATAGGCGGAGCCGAATACCAGACCCAGGCGGTTTTTGAAGTCGATTGCGATCACCATGTCCGAAGTCGACCCATCCGTCAGCTTCCGGAGCTTCCCTTCGTACTTGGAGGTATCGAGCTTGTCGTAGGGAACGACCACGAGGGTGAAGGGCCTGTCGGCAAAAACGGACTGGTCGATGGTCTTGGGTACGGGGATGAACATGTTCATGGTGAAAAGGCTGGTCAGCGCGTAATTCGTAATGGTCCGTACCGGCATAGCGTAGTCTGCATCCGCTCCCACAACCCGGTTGGTCACGAAAAGCCGGGGTTTCTTCCAGAGGCAGGTCAGCGCGTCGTGCCAGAGTTCTCCGAAAGCCTCGGGATCGAGGGGCAGGTTGTTGGGCGATGACCAGTCGATATGT
>SLPT01000259.1 GCA_007131845.1 Desulfobacteraceae bacterium
AAAACGAAAAAGGCTTACAAGGGCGAAATATCTGACATCTCCGAGGGGGGGCTTTCCTTTTTCATCAAAACATCCAAGCCCGAATCGGTTCGCATGATGCTGGGCCGCAGGCTTGCCGTGACGTTTCCGGTGAAATTAAAAAGCGGTGAAAACCGGCTCGTGGAGAAGACCGGTCAGATCACCGCTGTACAATCCCAGGTTTTCGATGATTTTTCCATTCACCTCCGATTCGATACCCCCATCGAAGCAGCCCTGCTTGAGGCCATATTGACCTGAAGGTTAACGGTGTAAGGGTCCTGCAGGCTGCGTCCCGTCCGCTTCGGGACGCAGCCTGCGATGGATTTTCTTATCGCAGCCCGGGTTTTACACCCCGGCGACATCCTTGTTGCAGTGCTTGCACACCTTTGCCCTTTTCTTGATGATTTCCGCACAGAAAGGGCATTCCCGTGTGAAGTGGCGTTCGTGTATAGTCTCTATTGCTTTATTGACCGTTTCCTGCAGTTTCTCGTTGCCGAAGCGATGGTTATTGAGCAGGTCAATGACTTCCACCTCCGCAAGGTCTCCCGTCATTTCAGCCGCCTTGATCCGAACCCGGTTCGGCTCGGTGGCATCCATTAGCATTCGTACCACCGAAATGGCATCCCTGGATACATAGCATTCCGCGAGTACGGAAAAACCTTTTTTGATGGATTCCTTGAGTGCTTCTTCTGCCGCCATCACCTCTTCATCGATGATCTGACCGGTGCCCCCCACCTCGCTGAAAACCGGCATCAGATCGAAACTCGTGCTGTTGGGGCTTTGTATACATCGATAGGATGCATGCTGCGCGTAGTTGTCCATCAGGTTCTTCCATCCCTCTAAGTAACAGGGACACTCGTCGTTAAAGCAAACGAAAAGATACGGTGAGTCCCACCCGAGTCCGTCGCTGAACGCAAAGGGGGGTGACTCCCAGAGATTCATTTCCTTGTTGCAATGGGGGCAGAGTGGCTTGTCCAGCTTCATCACCTTCTCAAGAACCTGCTCCTTGGTTTCGAACATGGCCATAACAGTTCTCCTTTTATCATAAACCGCCGGTAAAGGCGGATAAGCGGGTTGTAACAGCACTCACCGGTTTCATCATGAGAGGCTGTTGGTATCTTCCGGTGATTCGTGCGATGCATCATCGGAGGTGTCGATCGGGATATCCAGCGATGAATCCGTGGTAGTGGCGTCCGGCTTCTCAACCGCGTCCCCATCCGTGTCGTCTTCCAGCAGGTCTTCGATTTCCACAGATTCTTCGCTCACTATTTCCTCGGAAACTTCTTCCTTCCGGAACAGTTCCACGTCGTCAAAGAACAGCTCCACCGGGCCAGATCCGCCCCCTGCCCCCGCATCATAGAGAGCCATCACCTCTTCCGCGATCCGGTCAATATACTCGGATATGGGATAAAGGTTCGGGGTCCGGAGCGTGTCGATCAGGTTCTGTTTGCTTTCCCTTATGGCGTTTTGGATGGTTTCCCCGTCGTAGGATTCTTCGCATATGAGGGAAAACAGGTCCTTGGAAAGCTCCGCGTGTTCCTGTATCGTCAGCCCGCCCTTGGTTTCATCCTTTACGATCGTGTATTTTTGTTTCATTTGCTGATTTGCTCCCGGGGAGTTGTATTGTTTCAGTCAAAGCGACGCAATTGCTAACCGCTGGGTTGGACCATTCGCCAATCTGAACGAATCGTATTCGTTGTTTCGGCTTCTATCAGCCATAGGTGTATAATAAATCATTATTTATTCATGTCAATAAACAAACGACGGGAAGCCCGGGCGGGTAAACGATCCCGATACAACTGCATTTTTCAGGTACTGCAAAAAGAGGTTGACCCGAAGTTTCGGGTTTTGTTAAGGGATAGTAGAAAGCGGAGGGATGGCCGAGTGGTTTAAGGCGGCGGTCTTGAAAACCGTTGAGCGAAAGCTCCGTGGGTTCGAATCCTACTCCCTCCGCCATCCATCCTATAAAATCAGGCAATTATAATCTGAAAACCGCGTTCACCACCTCGAAGTTGTCACAACAAAGGCGAAGGAAAAAAATTGACAGGCCTTGCCTGTGTGCGTAAAGTATGCATATAAATGATGCGCATGAAAGGAACGCATATGAAAGCGGATATCTACAATTCCCGTGCTCCCAAAAAAGCGACGAATCTTAGCGTCAATAGCGACCTTCTCAGGCAGGCAAAAGAGCACCATATAAATCTTTCAAACACTCTGGAAAAGCGCCTTATAGAGATAATAGCCGAAGCAAGACGCCGTGAATGGAAGGAAGAGAACCGGGGGGCGATTGAGGCATACAATTACCGAATTCAGACAAAAGGTGTTTTTAGCGAAGGCTTGAGGAAATTCTAATGGCACAGTTCGATGTGTATGAAAATCCCAATCCCGAAACCAATCAGACAATCCCTTACCTGCTCGATGTGCAGGCCGGATTTACTGGATACCTTGTCAACGCGCGTAATTGTGCCGCTTTTCACCTCGACATATGCGGAAAAACCTGTCAAGCATCTCAATCCTGAATTCACAGTCAATGAAACAGCGGTCCTCATGTCTACTGCTGAACTGGCCGGCATATCAGTCCAATCAATGGGCAAAAAGGTTGGTACGCTTCAATATAAACGTGATGAAATCATTGCGGCGATTGACTTTCTATTTACCGGCTTTTAAGAGCCGTATTACGCCGGATTCATCGCGGGCAGGCGGATGGTGAATGTCGTGCCCTTGCCTTGTTCGCTTTCGACGCCGATGGATCCCCCGTGCTGCTCCACGATTTTGCAAACCGTGGAAAGCCCCAGTCCGAGCCCTTTGCCCTCATCCTTGGTCGTATAAAACGGATCGAAAATCCTGGCGCGGTCTTCTTCGGCAATACCGCATCCGTCGTCCGTCACGCGGATTTCCACCCGGTTGTTCGACGAGT
>SLPT01000165.1 GCA_007131845.1 Desulfobacteraceae bacterium
CCATCCCCATTCCGATCACCTAAACGGGCTGTTGTATATCCTCGAACACTTTTCAGTGGGGAAGGTAATCAGCACCCATTTTCCCGCAGATACGATAAATTACAAACGCTTTGTGGAAATCATCGGGGAAAAGGAAATTTTTCATCCGGCTTTATCTGATATTGGATTTCCCGTCAGGAAAAACGGATGGATCATGGATATTCTCTATCCCCCCAAAAACCGGCGCCCGGAAGCGGCTCCGGCCAACCTGAACAATGGTTCGATCGTTCTGAGATTGGAATACGGAAATTCGTCATTTCTGTTTCCCGGCGACGTGGAGCGGGCTGCGGAGGCCGAGCTGGTCGCCCTTGCAGGTAAAAAGCTCGGCTCAGATATTCTGCTATCCCCCCATCATGGAAGCAGTACGTCATCAACACCGGATTTTCTCGATATGGTAAACCCTGACATAATCATCGTTAGCGCGAGATCCGGGCGATTTGACTTCCCGTCCGAAGCGGTAATTAAGCGGTATGAAGAAAGAGGATATGATGTGTACACCACAGAAAAAAACGGTGCAGTGCGGATTCGTGTAAAGAATAAAGGGGAAATGAGAAGGGTAATACCGACGATCAGGCAAAAATAATGATTGCCTGTTTCGGCTTCATTGCATCTGTTTAGTTATAGAGATCGTCTTTTCTTCGATTTCGGTGCCGATTCCTGAAAAAATCAGGATAAAAAAAATCCCCGGCATCCGAAAGGCCGGAATAAAAGGGGCACATTCGAATGCGGGGATAACGTAAACGAAGAGATCACGACCGTATGGCGAAGACCTGTCCCTATGACTCTTGCTGCTCTGCAGAGGCGGGTTCTGCCGCGGGCTTTTTATCTTTCTTTTCTTCTTTTTCAGAATCGGGAATCGTGGGCGCCTCGCCGGTTAACTCTACGACGGAAATCGGTGCCGCATCACCGGGACGAAATCCTATCTTTGTTATCCGGGTATATCCGCCGGAAACTTCCGCAAACCGTATCGGGGCTTGCCTGAACAGCTTGCGAAGAACGTCCCTCTCGCGGATGATTGCTGCTGCCTGACGCATTGCGTGAAGATCTCCCCGCTTGGCTAAGGTAACCAGGTGATCGGCCCATCTTCTGAGTTCCTTGGCTTTTACGTCTGTGGTCCTGATGCGGTCGTATTTAAACAGGGATGTAACCATATTTCGAAACATCGCCTTGCGATGGCTGCTTGTCCGATTGAGTTTTATGCCGCTCTTCTTGTGACGCATGACTAATTATCTCCATGTTCCTGGTCTTCGTCCGGTGGCATGAATCCTTCGATCTTCATTCCAAGAGAAAGACCCATTTCCGATAACAATTCCTTGATTTCGTTCAATGATTTCCTGCCGAAATTTTTGGTTTTCAGCATCTCGGATTCCGTCTTTTGGACCAGCTGGTAAATCTTGTGAATATTGGCGTTGCGAAGGCAATTGGCACTCCGCACCGAGAGCTCCAGTTCATCGACATCCAGGTACAGATTTTCATTAAACTTCTGCCCGGATTCACCTTCTGCAGATTCCTGAGGAGTCGGCTCCTCGTCCTCATCGAAATTGATAAAGGGATTCATCTGCTCTTTCAGGATTTTCGCGGCATAGGCGACCGCGTCTTCCGGTCGAACGGAGCCGTCCGTCCAGACTTCCATGGTCAGCTTGTCATAATCCGTTTTCTGGCCCACGCGCGCATTGCCAACCAGGTAGCTGACCCGCTGAATCGGGGAAAAAACAGAATCAATGGCAAGGGTACCGATGGGAGCATCGGGATCCTTGTTGGCTTCGGCCAGATTGTACCCCTTGCCGGCTGCAACTATCATCTCCATATTCAGTTCAACATCCGAGGTGATCGTTGCTATGTGCTGATCCGGATTCAAAACCGAAACGCGGCCGTCCGGGCTGCCGATATCTTTTGCGGTGACGACGCCTTCACCGCTGCACCGGATCTCTATGGTCTTGGGTTCTGCGTCATCCATTTTGAGACGGACTTTTTTCAGGTTTAAAATAATCTCTGACACATCTTCCAGCACGCCGTCAATGGTGCTGTACTCATGCATCACGTTGTTGATTCTGACCGAAACAATGGCGGCCCCGTAAAGTGAAGAGAGGATGATCCGCCGGAGGGCATTGCCTATGGTGATTCCAAACCCCCGCTCCAGCGGCTCCCAGACAAACTTGCCATGGGTCTCTGTCTGGCTGTCGATCTGAACCTTGCCGGGCGAAATAATTTCCCGCCAGTTCATGTATGTCAATTCATTCAAGGGCATTATAATCTCCTTACTGATTTTGATCCCGATCCGAATGAACTGCTTTTGCCGGATGTTTCAGGAGATCCAGGAGAAACCGATCCGTAAAAAAGCGGTGATACTGTATGCATCACCTTCCAGTTGCGTCCATTCCAAAGGCTTCGACAACCAGGTAGTTTACTTGGAGTAAAACTCGACGATCTGGCTTTCGTGTACCGGCATCGTAATATCTTCACGGACCGGCATCGCCTTGACCGTTCCTTTCAGATTGTCCTTGTCCAGTTCCAGCCACTGCGGCATGCCCCTGCGAACCACGGCATCGACTGAATCGGTAATTGCCTGAACATCTTTGCTTTTTTCCCGGATTTCAAGCACATCGCCGACGCGGATCTGGTATGATGGAATGTTGACCTTCTTACCGTTGACAAGGAAATGATTGTGTTTGACCAACTGCCTTGCCTGCGCCCTGGAATTGGCGAAACCAAGCCGGTAAACCACATTGTCGAGGCGTCTTTCCAGCATTACAAGAAGTGCTTCACCCGTAACGCCCTTTCCGGCGTCCGCTCGGTGAAAAAATAGCCGGAACTGCTTTTCGCCAAGCCCGTACATCCGTTTGACCTTCTGCTTTTCGCGCAGCTGCCCGCCGTAGTCGGAAATCTTGCC
>SLPT01000004.1 GCA_007131845.1 Desulfobacteraceae bacterium
GGCTGGCCGAATCCGAAAGCCGGGTGAACGACATCTGGAAAAAAGTGGTGGAGCAGGATGAGCGGGTGATCCGATATTCCTCCGAGCTGGCCGAGGTCGAACGGCGCTTTGCAGAACTTCATGGCTGGTTCATGCGGCTTGCAGACCTTCTGGGCTTTGACGAGACCACGGCCTCCACGTCGCTGCACCTGGTTAAGAAATCGTCGCGGGTGTTTTCCCGGAAAGCCCCCATTGACGAGATCCAGACCGTTTTCCGAAATTTCTACTCCATGATGCCCAATATCGATACCGCTCCGGAAGACGACAACGGCAAGGCCGGCAGCGCGACGGGCACCCCGGAGGATTCAGGGTTTTAACCGCCCCTTGCTGTTTCTGCTGCCGTTTCCGCTTTAGTCTCCGCCGGTTTTTCCGCCTCCTGCCGGTTTTTCTTCAGCCACGAAGCGGCAAAGCGCAGGGTGCCGTAGTTATACCGTTTTTCCAGTGCCTCGTACGCCGGCTTCAGAAACGTTGTGTCCAGCGCCTCGAAGGTTTTTACGATCTCTTCGAGTGCCTCTTTTTCCACCAGCCGGTAAACATCGATTTCACCGGATTCCACCCAGTGAGCCAGGTGCCCCTCGATGGTGATGGGGGCAAGGCCTCTTTCCTCGGCGATTTCTTTAACCGTTTTCCCCTGGTCGAATAGCTCCAGGCTGGCCATTTTGGTATCCTTTTTCGGCTTGGTTTTGGGCTGGGTCGGTTTCTTTTTTCCGGGTTCGCCTTCGCTTCCGTCCCCGGTTGGAGACGCCGGCTTTGCTTGCGCCGCAGCCTTCTTCTTTCCTCCGGGTGTCCCGGGCCCCTTGTTCCTTTTTTTGTCCGGTCTAGCGCGCGGCGGCTGGTCCATGGTCGCCCGGGTCAGCTCTTCATCCTTCCTGAACGAGTCGATCAGGTCCAGGGCTTTGTAAATTTTTTTAAGCTGGCTGTAAAAGGAAACCTCCAGGGCTTCCAACTCGCCGATGTATTTTTTCACTCCCTTTTGCTGTCCCTTGAGTTCGGCCGTCAACGCGCCGATTCGCTCGCCAAACGCTTTGAACAAGGGCTCGAAATATCCCTTTGCCGCCAGCACCCGCTCGCGCAGGTAGGCCATGGCATCCGCCCCCGACATCTCTTCGGGGACTTCGCCGTATGCGTCTCCGGATGGGTTCCCGGCCGTACGCCCCGAACCATCCCTCAGCGCTTCGGTATCTTCCCCCGCTTTGGCCAGGATCCGGTCCACCTGACGGAGAAATCGGTCCGCGACTTCCCGCACGGGCCGGAAGTCTTCCTGGAGTTGACGGGCCCATGGAAGGTGCTGTTGTTTTTTCGAAAGGCTTTCATCCTTGGTGTAGGTGCGCAGGTGAAAATCAAGGTCGGCTGCCAGGGGCCTGAAATGAAACGCCTCCCGGACGGTTTCGGCCATGAATCGCCGGGATTCTTCGGCAAGCTGCCCGTCAAGAAAGCTCTCGTCCGCCTTCATCTGGCAGAAGTTTTCCAGCGCCGGATCCGGCGGCAGGTTCATCCGCCGAATGGGTGCGCTCAGCACGAGCCCGTCCAGGGATGTAAGTCTTGAGAGTGCCACGTATACCTGCCCGGCCGCAAACGCCTGGGAAATGTCGATGACCGCCCTGTCAAAGGTGAGCCCCTGGCTTTTGTGCACCGTGATCGCCCATGCGGGCTTGAGCGGCAAATGAGTGAAGGTGCCGACGACCTTTTCCTCGATCTCCCCGGTGTCGTTGTTCAGGACATATCGCTTGTTTTCCCAGGTATGGGCTTCCACCCATACGCCGGGGCTGCCGTCGGGAAAGGCCACTTTCACGGCCCCGTCCTCCAGTTTTTCCACCGTCCCGATCTTGCCGTTGAAAAACCGCTGCTCCCCGGAGGTATCATTTTTGATGAACATCACCTGGGCGCCTTTCTTAAGCTTCAGCACCGGGTGGACGGGATAGAGATTGGGGTCGAAGTTTCCTTCCGTTTGCGCGTGAAAGGAAAGGGGGTTTGCGGGCAGTTTTTCAAGTTCCGCTTCGTTGAGCCGGTCCGCCTTGCGGTTGTGGGTGGTAAGGTAGATGGCGCCGTCTTCCGGTGCCGCATTGCGCCCAGGATCATAGCATCGGTTGAGCCGTTCGATATCACCGTCTGTAAGATTGTTGTCGCGCAGGTTGTTCAGCACGGATATAAACGACGGGTCGTTTTGGCGAAAGATGTGTTCGAGTTCGATATAGACCGGTGGCGCGGTTTCCAGGGCCCGGGCGCCGAAAAAAAACAGGGTGGGGTAGTATCCGCTTAACATCTCCCATTCTGCGTCTTTCACCACGGGCGGAAGCTGGAACAGGTCGCCCACGAACAGGACCTGCACGCCGCCGAACGCGACGTTTCTGCGTCTTCGCACCTGGCGGAGAACCACGTCCATGGCATCGAGAAGATCCGCCCGCAGCATGCTCACTTCGTCGATGATCAGCAGTTCCATCTTCCGGATCATGTTGCGCTTGGTTGTGTGCATCCGCAGATTGCGGCGCACCGAGTCGGGCGTGTTCACGGCGAAATTGCTGTTGTTTTCTCCGGCATGGGCATCCGAGGGCACAAAGGACCCGAACGGCAGTTGGAAGAGAGAATGAAGGGTTACGCCCCCGGCGTTGATGGCCGCCACCCCGGTGGGTGCCGCAACAACGGCAGACTTGTGGGTCGTCTTGCGGATATTATGCAGAAACGTGGTCTTCCCGGTTCCGGCCCGGCCGGTCAGAAACACGTGGCGGTTTGTGGCATTGATAAACCTGGAGGCGATTTCCTGCACTTTCGGGAAACTCCGGGAAGAAGTTGTTTAAAGTCAAAAATATAGGGATGCTCGAAATTTATGAAGTATTTCACGTGCACTAAGTAATCTGCATTCTTTTACGAGTGCATCAAACCATGAA
>SLPT01000256.1 GCA_007131845.1 Desulfobacteraceae bacterium
CCGCAAGATCCCCGGATGCCCGGAGATTTTTTTCCAGTATGATTTCCGGGAGAAAGAGCCTGTTCTCGCGATCCGCCGTGATGCTTTCAACCACCTCGGACTCATAAGCCCACAGGTCAACGGCATATCCCTTTCCCGCAAGAAGGTCGGCCAGGGCCGTACCCCAGGATCCGGCTCCCACCACTCCGATTTTTGGATTTTTCGTATCGATCATTTATTCTTCACCCGGTTTTTTTCACCCAGACTCAGCATAGTTCCCATTATCCAGATTCAATAATCATGGCACGGCCTCATTTCAACCACCCGAAGCCCGGAAAACCGGGAACCGCCTATTGCCGGGGCGTTATTTCAATCGTTTTCAATCCTCATCGCCACCGGACTGTTCCGGATCTTCAGGGATGTCACCAGGGACCTCGGGATCGAAGCCGACGTCATCAAAATCCTCTTCCTCTTCCTCGCTTCCGGTCTCTGCGACGGCATCCCCCGGGTCGGCCAGCCGTGCCGCGCCGACAAGGCGTTCTCCCTGTTCCATATGGATCAGACGGACGCCCTGGGTATTTCTGCTGATAACGGAAATATTCTTTATGGCGATGCGGATGATCTTTCCGGAGCTGGTGATCAGCATCACGTCGTCTTTGTCCGATATCAGCAGGATCGTGACCACCTTGCCGTTGCGCTCGCTGGTCTTGATGGCGATGACGCCTTTTCCGCCCCGTTTCCGGACCGGGTACTCGTCGATGGCGGTCCGCTTGCCATACCCGTTCTCGGTGGCTGTAAACAGGGTCTCGCCGTAAGTCATCACCTCCATGCCAACCAGCTCATCGCCTTTTGAAAGCGTCATGCCCCGCACGCCGCGGGATATGCGGCTGCTGGGACGAACGTCGGTTTCATGAAAGCGGATCGACTTGCCGAAGGCCGAGCACAAAAAGACGTTGCGCGTGCCGTCGGAAAGGCGGGCGGCAATCAGCTCATCTCCCTCGTTGAGTTTCAATGCGATGATCCCGCCGGCGCGCGGCCGGGAAAATGCCATGATATCCGTCTTTTTGACCAGCCCCTTTCGGGTGCACATGACAACGGTCTGCCCCGGATCGAACTGCGGTACCGCCAGCACCGTGGTGAGATGCTCGTCGGGAAGGAAATTGAGCAGGTTCACGATGGCTTTCCCCTTGGAAGAGCGTCCGCTCTGGGGAATGTCGTAGACCTTGCACCAGTAGACCCGCCCCTGGTTCGTAAAAAACAAAAACGTGTGGTGCGTGGAAGCGACGAACAGATGCTCCACGAAATCCTCGTCTTTTGTTCCCATACCGGTCTTGCCCTTGCCGCCCCGGTTCTGCTGCTGGAACAGGGTGACGGGATTTCTCTTGATATAACCGCTTTTGGTGATAGTCACCACCATGTCTTCCTCGGCGATCATGTCCTCCATGCTGATCTCCCGGGTATCGGACACGATCTTGGTGCGGCGGGCATCCCCGAAGGATTCCTGAACCTCGGTCAATTCATCCTTGATGATATTCAGCACCAAGCGTTCGGAAGACAATATTTCCTTGTATTTCGCAATGGCCTGCAGGATTTCCATATGCTCCTGCTTGATCTTGTCCCGCTCCAGGCCGGTCAGGCGCTGCAAGCGCATTTCCAGGATGGCCTGGGCCTGAAGGTCGGTCAGTCCGAAACGCTCAATGAGCTGGCTTTTGGCCTCCGTCGGCGATGCGGCGGCGCGGATCAACGCCACCACCTCGTCCAGGTTGTCCAGCGCCACGATCAACCCTTCGAGGATGTGCGCCCGTGCTTCGGCCTTTTTCAGGTCGTAGCGGGTCCGGCGGATAATGACTTCCTTGCGGTGGATGACGAAGTGCTCGAGAATCTCCTTGATATTCAGCAGTTCCGGTCGCCGGTTGACCACGGCCAGGAAAATGATGCCGAAGTTGTGCTCCAACTGCGTATGTTTGTAGAGCTTATTGAGCACCACCTCGGCCACCTGGTCCCTTTTGAGGGCAATGGCCACCCGGATGCCGTCCTTATCCGATTCGTCGCGGATGTAACGGATTCCCTCCAACTGCTTCGTTTTAATCATCTCGGCGATTTTCTCCACCAGGGACGCCTTGTTGACCTGGTATGGCAGCTCCCTGACCACGATGATCTCGGACTTTTCTTTTTTATCTTTTTCGATATCAACCAGGGCCCGGATTCGCAGCTTGCCGCGGCCGGTCTGGTAAGCCTTCCGTATTCCCTCGGTGCCGTAGAGGATCCCGCCGGTGGGAAAATCCGGCCCGGAAAGATAGCCCATCAAATCGTCAATGGACAGGGAGGAATCGTCGATGAGCGCCTTGATGGCCCCGCACAACTCGTTGAGGTTGTGCGGCGGAATATTGGTGGTCATTCCCACGGCGATGCCGGATGATCCGTTGAGAAGCAGGGAGGGTATCCGGGCGGGCAGCACCATGGGCTCATGAAGCGTTTCGTCATAGTTGAGCTGCCAGTCGACGGTTTCCTTGTCGATGTCTTCCAGCATCTGGTGCGCCAGCCGGGCCATCCGGACCTCGGTATACCGCATGGCAGCAGGCGGATCACCGTCCACGGATCCGAAGTTCCCCTGCCCGTCCACAAGCGGGTAGCGGAGGCTGAAGTCCTGGGCCATACGCGCGATAGCGTCGTACACCGCGCTGTCTCCGTGCGGATGGTATTTACCGATGACATCGCCGACGATACGGGCGGATTTCTTGTAGGGCTTGTTCCAGTCGTTCCTCAGCTCCCGCATGGCAAACAGAATCCGGCGATGGACCGGTTTCATCCCATCGCGCACATCCGGCAGCGCCCTGCCGATGATTACGCTCATGGCATAATCGAGATAGGACTGGCGCATTTCATGTACAATGCTGATTTCGGATATCTGCTGCTCGATATCGGCC
>SLPT01000280.1 GCA_007131845.1 Desulfobacteraceae bacterium
GAAAGGGAACTCCAAATCATAGGGCTGCCCTTCCTCCACGCAACGTTGGAAAGCCGCCAAGATTATCGGGCGATCCTCTGGCTCATAGCATTCCACGCTCCTGTTGATGTGTTCCGTAGACCCCGGCTCCATCGCCCCCGGCGTAAAATCATGGATCCGATAGTTTTCTTCCGTCCAATACATGGTTTGTGTTTCGACGTTCCACTCCCAGCCGCCAGTCTTGCTCAGGCGCTCACTGGCCGTCAGCAGCTCCTCTCTCTTTCGCAAAGCTTCTTCCGCCTGCTTGCGCTCCGTATTATCCCTTGAAATGAAGACAATTTTTTGCGGTGTACCTTTTTCATCTATAATAAAATTACCCACGGTTTCAAACCATAGGTAGGTGCCGTCTTTGCATTTGTTTCGATATTCAACTCTACGAGGATGACCCGAATCAACAAATTCAGCAAATTCATCCAGTATGCACGGGAGGTCTTCAGGGTGTACAAAATCCATCACATTTTTTCCGATCAGGAAACCGGGCTCATATCCAAGAACTTCATGGGATTTTCCGGTAAAAGTGAAGTTGCCTGCCATGTCGGTCACCGCGACCATATCCAGCATGTTTTCGGTGATAATCCTGAATAACGAAGCCTGATCATTATTTGTTTCAAGCCCGCTGCGCAGATGTTCAATCTGTAAATCTGCCTCAACCTGCTTGACTTTCATTTCATAAATCAAGTGCCGGATTTCTTCATGTGTCATGGTATCCAGATCGGGAAAGACTATGGCCCCGGCTTTTTGATCGACTTGTTCGCGGAATGTTTCCGGGACGGGAAATGAAGTCATACCGGATTGCGATCGGGGAGTACTTTTCTTTTCCTTGGTCATAAAAAACTCCGGGGGGCGAAGTCAAAAAATCTATCTGTCAGATCTTTTAATGTTAGTATGATTCTGAAAGGGGCATAAAAGACGCTTTTCGGGAGGTTCGATATGCTTGAAACTTCCGCGTTAAAGTATATGCTTTTCTGGAATCTTATACTGTATAGGCAAGCATTGTGCACTTTGTGCTTACGTTGAATGGTTACGCAGTTGATTCAGGAAGTATCGTATCCGGGTCCACGTTAACGGAATGGGCTGCGACCATACAGATTTCGAATTCAATTCCATCCTGGTTCATACTGGCGATCTTATCAGCAAGCCTATTTAAAGCTTCTCGTTCTTGCTGATCAAAATCCGACATGTCAGTTGAAATCAATTTTACTGAGGGTCCGATAAAGACCAATTCAATATCAGGCTGGCTATCATTTATTACCATATTCGGATCACTTTTCATATCATGAATAAGATCGAAAAACAGTATCAGAATCAGGTTTTGCCTCCTTCGGTGACTGCCGGCGTGGCTGTGGAGGCGGCCAATCACGCTTCCGGTTTTAAACCATGCCAAAGACATTGTTTTTTTGCCTCCGGAAGATAAAAAGCCGGTGTGGTCCAAACGGCTGTGCACCCGTCCGGACCCCGGCTCCCGGTGCACATGATCCGCCCGCATTCGGGAAAAGCAACCTGGATCGTGGACAGGGCGGTCGCCCAATTGATTGTAAGAGAGACGTGCGAAATCCGGGCTTATCAATCGCCACGGGCAACACCCAAAAAAACAACCGGCAAATACAGGAGGAAATATGGCCAGGCACTATGATTATGACATCGGTATTATCGGCGGCGGTGCAGCCGGCCTGACAACGGCTTCAGGCGCAGCCCGGCTTGGGGCGAAAACCCTGTTGATTGAAAAGGAAAAAAACCTCGGCGGAGACTGTCTGCATTTCGGCTGTGTGCCGAGTAAAACACTGATCCGCTCGGCCCATGCATACCATACCATGATGAACGCACCGGCGTATGGCCTGCCTGCCGTCGATGTTTCACCCGTGGATTTTTCCCGGATCCGAAGCCGGATTGCCGATGTCATCTCCACCATTCAACAGCATGATTCCGAGGATCGGTTTTGCGGGCTCGGCGCGAAAGTCGAATTCGGCCATCCTGAATTTATTGACGAGTACAGCATTTCTTTCAATCAAAAAACGGTGTCGGCCAGAAAATGGCTCATTGCTACCGGCTCCTCCCCGGGCATCCCCCCCGTGCCCGGCCTGGACCAGGTTGATTATATCACCAACCGGGAGATATTCTCCCTGGACACGCTGCCGGGTTCCATGGCGATCATCGGCGGCGGCCCTATTGCCGTCGAAATGGGGCAAGCCTTTTCCCGGCTGGGAACCAAGGTGACGATCATTGAACGGGGAGAGCAGATTCTCGGCAAGGAGGACAAGGACCTGGCCGATGAAGTCATGGAGCAGCTCCAATCCCCGAACATAACGTTTCACCTTCAATCTGCGATTACATCGGTAAAAGATCTGGGGGACAAAAAAGAGGTGTTGATCCACAATGCGCAAGGAACCGAGATACCGGTCCATGCCGAAACCATCCTGGTGGCCGCCGGACGAACGCCCAACATCGAAGGGCTGTCCCTTGAAAAGGCCGGCGTTGAGTATACTGGCCAAGGGATCACGGTAGACGCCCGGATGCGCACGTCGCAAAAACACATTTTTGCCGCAGGCGATGTCAACGGATCATTTTTGTTCACCCATGCGGCAGGATACGAGGGTTCCATCGTGATTGCCAATGCCATCTTCCGTTTACCCAGAAAAGCGGATTACACCTTTCTGCCCTGGTGCACGTACACCGATCCCGAACTGGCCAGCATCGGCATGAATGAAAAAAGCGCCGCGGAAGCGGGCATTGCGTATACGGTATGGACCGAGGCATTCAAGGACAACGACCGGAGTCTGGCAATGGGCAACACGGCGGGCAAAATCAAAATGATCCTGGACAAAAAGGAAAACCTTATAGGCGTTCAGTTTCTGGCTCCCGACGCC
>SLPT01000179.1 GCA_007131845.1 Desulfobacteraceae bacterium
ATAATCCGGATAAGGTGATGGCGGCTCTCGATCGAATCCGGAACATGACCATTGCCGATGAAATCGGGAGCCTCGTTCAGGATCGGGTTGACCGGCTGGTCCCGCTTGTGCTGCAGGCAGCCCTGAAAACGGACCGGCCCGCGCTGGTTGTGGAACGGATCGTCCCCCTGCTGGCATCCATTGTTCACAGAAGCTGCTATATCGCCCTGCTACTGGAAAATCCGGGGTCCCTGGAGCACTTGTTTCGCCTGGCGCGCGTCAGCCCTTGGATCGTGACGTTTCTCTCGCGGCATCCGCTGCTTCTGGACGAACTGCTCGACATGCGTACCCTGTATGCGCCCCTGGAAAAGGAAGCGCTGGCCGGGGAGCTGAAAGCACGGCTCGCAATGCTTCCGGTTGACGACACCGAACGGCGCATGGATGAGGTCCGGGTCTTCAAGCAGATCAATACATTCCGGATCGTGGCGGCCGACGCTACCGGCAACCTGCCGCTGATGAAGGTATCCGACCGGCTCACCTATCTTGCGGAAACCATCGTGGAAGAGGCTTTGGAAGTATCCTGGGGTCAGCTTGTGGAGCGGTATGGCAAGCCTTCTCATCTTGCGGATGCCGATGAAGGGGAAAAAGGATTTGCAGCCATCGCATACGGCAAGCTTGGAGGCTTTGAGCTGGGGTACGGCTCCGATCTGGACCTGGTTTTTCTGCACAACGCGGGCCGGGGCCAGACCGCGGGCGGAACCTTCCGCTCCCTGTACGACAAGGAATTTTATGCCCGGCTGGGCCAGCGGATCATTCATTTTCTGTCCACCCCCACATCCACCGGAAAGCTCTACGAGGCGGACATGCGGCTCAGGCCCAGCGGTAATGCCGGCGTACTGGTGAGCCACGTGGATGCGTTCGGGGAATATCAGCTCAACCAGGCATGGAACTGGGAGCACCAGGCGATTATCAAGGCCCGGGATATCAGCGGGGACCACCGGGTCCGGGATCGTTTCCGGGATATCCGGGGTCGGGTGATCACCATGAAAAGGGATCGTGCCGGGCTGAAACGTCAGGTACTGGAGATGCGGGGGAGGATGCTCCAATCGCAGGAATCGAAAACGCCGGCTGGATCATTCGACCTTAAGCAGGATCCCGGGGGCATCATCGACATCGAGTTTCTGGTGCAATACCTGATTTTACTTCATGCCCACGATCGGCCTTCCCTCATTGAGTGGACGGACGTGGTTCGCCAGTTAAACGCACTGGCCCTTGAGGATATCATCGATGATCTGACGGCCCATTCACTCAAGCAGGCATACCTGATTTATCGCTACTTCGTGCATCGCCTGGCCTTGCAGGAAAAAGCCGCCATTCTACCGGAAAAGCGTTTCCATGAGCTGCGAATGCGGGTGCGCCGGATATGGCATGCCTATTTGAACAGGTAGAACCCGATGACATTGTCCATTTCGTGCGGGCGGTGAAATTTGGCGCCGACGTAGGGCGGCTTGATGTTCTGAACAATCACGTCCCGCTCCACCAGGGACATGTTCTTGTCATCGAGGTTGAAGCGGATGTTAATCCGGTCGCCGATTTTGAAAAACACGGGATCCTTGAATTTCATCCGCACCCCGTTCCGGGAGATGTTGACCACCGCCATTACGCCCGAGTCGGGAGGGCTGTTGTTCGTCGGGATCGTTTTATAAGTTCCCCGCAGGTCGGTGGCCTTCCTGTACTGCCGTCTTTTTTCCAGTTGGATCCGTTCGATGTGTCCGCAACTGCAACGGACCCTGGCGCGGGTGTGTCCCTTGAAACGAGAGACATCCATAACCCGCGTTTTATTGCAGCGGGAGCAGGTCAGTGTAACCGTATCGTCGGCTTCTATAAATACTTTTTGCGTCATTTCATCCTCTCGGGCAGCCCCGGTCGGGGGTGGGCCAAAAACAGGATGAGGGGCTGGTTGACTTAACGGGCATATTGTAATAGATAAAAGTTTTACACTATCTTATCGGAGGTGCCGAATTCTGTAAATAGTGCCTGAATGAAAACCGTCTTTTTCGCCAATCTCTGCGTCCGGCTCAAATTTTAATCCTCAAAATACGCCAAGTATTCTTACGGTTAAAATTTTCGCCGTCCTTGACCTTGACGAAAAATCCTGATTTTCGTTCGGGCACTAAATAACCACTTTAATTCTTTGTGGTTTTGAAAATTGAATATTTATACAACAGGATACCTTCATTTGGTTTTTTTTTCAAACATTATTCATATATTATCAACGTAACCCGGGAAAAAAGTTTGTTTTCCTGTGATTGGACAAATATAACGGACCCGGATTTTTTTACGAATATTTTTTTCACGAATCAAGCAGGGAGCCACAGCCATGAAAAAGATAGAAGCGATCATAAAGCCTTTCAAGCTTGACGATGTCAAGGAAGCCCTTTCCGATATCGGCATCCAGGGAATGACGGTTTCGGAGACAAAAGGATACGGAAGGCAGAAAGGACACAAGGAGGTCTACCGCGGTGCGGAGTATGCCGTGGATTTCGTGCCCAAACTCAAGCTCGAGATCGTGGTGGATGATGATATGCTGGAACAGGTGATCGATACGATCGTGAAAACCGCGTATACCGGCAAAATCGGAGATGGAAAGATTTTTATCCACGACATCGTGGATGCTGTCCGTATCCGGACGGGAGAAAGGGGAAAAAGCGCGCTATAGGTTCCTGGCGTTAGTGGTAGCTGCGGGGGTTGATTCCGTACTTTTCAGCCTTGTAGGAAATCTTTCGGATGGTTGAGCCGAGCATCTTCGATGCAGCGGAAATGTTGCCCCGGGTTTGCTTGAGAACGTCGACGATCATTTCCTTTTCGAGTTTCTCCACGGCCCCTTCCAGGGTCTGCGCCGGCATCGACTCCGA
>SLPT01000090.1 GCA_007131845.1 Desulfobacteraceae bacterium
CGCCTGCGTAATAGGCCACGATCGGTTTTTTGGGCACAATCCGCCGGGCGGCCTCGATAAAGCGTGCACCGCGACGGACGGACTCGATGTACAGGCCGATCACCCGGGTATGCGGGCATTCGGCCAGGTATTCCATACAGTCGACAATGTCCGTGTCCGCTTCGTTTCCCACGCTGAACCCGGTGGAAAATCCCAGCCCGAAAAGATCGAGGTAGTCGAACATCTGGGTGATGAAGGAGCCGCTCTGGGACGCCATGCCGATGGTGCCGGGCTTCTGCCGGTAGGCCAGAAACGTGGCGTTGAATTTATGGTGAGGATTGACCGCGCCGATGCAGTTGGGACCGATAAACCGGATGGAATGGGCGGCAGCCGTCTCCTTCAGGCGCTGCTGAAGCAAAACCCCGTCTTCGCCCGACTCCCCGAATCCGCCGGACACCACGATGGCATGGCGAACCCCTTTCCTGCCCAGGGCGTCCATGGCTTCGACCACAATCCGGGTGGGCAGAACGATGATGGCCAGATCCGGCACCACGGGCAGGTCCTCCACCGTTTTGTAAGCGGGAA
Source organism: Desulfobacteraceae bacterium (assembly GCA_007131845.1). Taxonomy (GTDB): domain Bacteria; phylum Desulfobacterota; class Desulfobacteria; order Desulfobacterales; family Desulfosalsimonadaceae; genus B1SED10-16. Next base: position 565 of record SLPT01000090.1, read on the forward strand.
GCCCCTGAACCGTCTCCTCCTTCGGGTGGACCGGGTAGATCGCGCCCTCGTAACCCAGCTCCCGGATCACCGAAAGGATAGAGGTTCCCATTGCTGTATACTTGTTGGATGCGCCCAGGATCGTGATGCTGTCCGGATTTGCGATTTTGTACAGGGGGTGCGCCGCAAGCTTGTCCATGCTCATTACTTTCCTCCTTTCAGCACCACCAGGGCATCCACGGCAACGATGCCGCCCTTCGGGGTAATAATGACCGGGTTGACGTCGATCTCGGAAATCTCCGGATGATTCATGCCGATTTCGCCGATGGCCGCGAGGCTTTTACACAAGGCATCCATATCCGCCGCCGGCTCCCCGCGAAATGCTCCGAATATGGCATTTGCACGCAGATCCATGGCCATATCGGCCGCTTCGGAGACGTCAAAGGGAGCAACGCGAAACGCGGTGTCATTGATCAGTTCGGTCAGTACACCGCCCACCCCGATCATGACGCAGGGGCCGAATCCCGGCTCCCGGTGAAGCCCCATGACCAGTTCACGGCTCCCGGAAATCATTTCGCTGATCACGACGCCTTCCAGGCCGTCCCCTAGCCGCTTTGCCATGCGTTCATACACCGCGGCCACGGAGTGTGCATCGGGTACGCCCAGGTGCACCGCACCGGCTTCCGTCTTATGTAAAAGACCGGCTCCATATCCCTTGACCGCCACGGGAAATCCGATCGCTTCCGCGGCTTGGACCGCCTCTTCAGCGGATCCGGCAAGCCGCTCCCGCGTTGTGGGAACCCCGTAGCCGGACAAAAGCTGCTTGGCCTCGTATTCCGTGAGCGTACGCCGCCCGGCGGACAATGCATTTTCAACGATTTCCATATTCCGATAAATCCTTTCCGCTGTTTTCGTTTTCACATTCCAACCGGTCAGATCCAAACATTGCAAACACTATCCTGGGGGCGGTGTATACGTGACCGCCCCGGCGTCCCGGATGCAGGACACCCGGCCGGTGTTTTCCAGCAGCCGTAAATGGGCGATAGCCTCTCCCGTGGCGAACCATTTCTGGGCGACGGGAAACGCCTCCCAGTTTTCAGCCTTGATATCCCATGTCATGCGGGATGCCACCTCGTATGCCGACAAGGGGGAGGCGCCGGCCAGGATTGTTTCAATTTCCGAAAGCCGGCGGAGATGGTGGTCCCGCAATGAATCGATGCGCTGCGTGTAGTTCGTGAAAAGACGCCGGTGTCCGGGCAGAACCCGGTCCACGGACAGATCCCGGATTTTCTCCAGGCTTGAAAGGTATTCCGAGAGGGGATCGCGCTCATCCGACCAGCACTGGATATTCGGGGTGATATCCTCGAGGATGTGGTCGCCTGCGATCAGAAAACGGTATTTTTCACTGTACAGGCAGGTATGTCCCGGCGTATGCCCCGGGGTCTGGATGCATACTAGCGTGTGATCGCCGTATGTCAGGGTCGCTCCATCGTCGATCATCGACAGCGGGGGCATCCATCCTGTGCCGTACTGGTAGCCCGGATGCTGCTCAACCGCGGATCTCAGGACATCTTCCGGAAATCCGTTGACGGCCGCATGGCGGACCATGGGTTCAAAACCGCTCCAGTTTTCAATCACCTCGCCGTCGGGCCGGTTGAAAAAAATTTCGGTCTCATCTCCGGCAAGACCCGGTACCAGCCCGAAATGATCCGCATGAAAATGGGTGATAAACAGATCGATGGATCCGGGCGGAACACCGATCGATTCCAGACCGGAAAGCAGGGCGGTCCTGCATTCCTCCCGGTTAAGCCCCGTGTCGATGACCAGGCTCCGTTTTTGCCCGCGCACAACGTAGCTGTTGAGATTTTTCAGCGGACTGCCAGGCAGCGGGATCTGGATACGAAACAATCCGGGATACACCTCTTCGGTCATGGAACCTCCTGTATTAAAAAAGAACGAGCGCTCACTTTATTTCAGGTGCAGATCATTCTACAAAATGAATTTATTTTTGCAAGCCCGATTATCGGCCGGGACTGCCGCTACCGCAGGAATCTTTTCAGCTGCCTGGGCGACATTTCGCCAGGAACTATAACCAAACCCTCACCGTGTTGCTTTACGGCTATCGGGAATTCTTTGTATGGCCATATGAACAACCCCAAAAACGGCCCGACCCTGCAAAGATTGAAGGTCAATTCCGATGGGGTGGGTGTGATGGGTGATGCCCTCGGCAACTGTGAGGGTTTGGGATATCTCTATGGCTCGTTCCGCGTCATCCCGGAAACTCGCTTCGCCTCCGGCTCCGCTCAAACAATCCGGGATGACTTGCTCCACTTCGCCAAGA
>SLPT01000088.1 GCA_007131845.1 Desulfobacteraceae bacterium
CCTTCGTCAGCACATCCTATGCCGCTCATCGGGACTTTTTACCAAATCGGACGAATCGGGACTTTTTATAAATCGCACGCAGGAACATAGGATGTGCTGACGAAGGAAGCGCATCGTTTTTCAACAATTCGCATCCCAGACAAGAGGGCCCCGCCATGCGCAAAACCAAAATCATATGTACCATCGGGCCGTCCAGTTCGGATGAATCGATCTTCGTGAAGATGATCGAAAACGGGATGAACGTTGCCCGGCTTAACTTTTCCCACGGAACCCACGAATCCCATAAACAAATGATCCGGATGATACGTGCGGCTTCGGAGAAGACGGGTGTCCCGATCGCCATTCTCATGGACCTCCAGGGCCCCCGCATCCGGGTCGGAAAAATCGAGCCGCCAGAGGGGATCGTTCTGGAAAACGGGCTGCATGTCGTTCTCAGCACTGCTGCGCCGGATCTTTCTGACGGAAAAGTATGGATCCCGTTGAATTACCCTCATCTTCCCGAAGACGTATCCCGGGGAGATTTCATCCTTCTGGCCGACGGTCTTATCGAACTGCTGGTCACCGGAGTCGATGAAACCAACGTTTTCTGCGAGGTGTTGACGGGCGGGCGGCTGACGTCGCATAAAGGGATCAACCTGCCGTCCGGCAGCATCCGCGCGCCGTCGCTCACGGAAAAGGACCGGGAGGACCTTTTGTTCGGTCTGGAGCAGGGGGTGGATTACGTGGCACTCTCCTTTGTCCGGAATGCAGAGGACATCAACCGGGTAAAGGAGATCATCCGCTCCCGGGAAGAGCGCACGCCGGTGATCGCAAAAATCGAAAAGCACGAGGCGCTCGTCCACATCGATGCCATCGTCGAGGCAGCCGACGGCATCATGGTCGCACGCGGCGATCTCGGCATAGAGATTCCCCTGGAAAACGTGCCCGGGACCCAGAAAATGCTGGTAGCCAGGGGAAATAGCGCGGGAAAACCGGTGATCATCGCTACCCAGATGCTGCGCTCCATGGTCGACTCGCCCCGTCCGACGCGCGCCGAGGCGACGGACGTGGCCAATGCCGTTCTGGACGGCGCAGACGCCCTGATGCTATCCGAGGAGACGGCCATGGGACAGTTTCCGGACAGTGCCGTGGGATACATGGCGCGCATAGCGGAAAAAGCCCAGGAAAACTATCCCTTTGACCGGTCCTTTCAGGAAATGCTCCAGACCCGGATTTCCGAGTCCGTAGCCCATTCGGCCTGCATTCTGGCGAACCACATCCGCGCGGAGGCGATCATCGCCACAACCAAGACCGGGTTCACCGCCGCCCAGGTCTCCCGGTTCCGGCCGGGAACCCGTATTATCGCCCTGTCGCCGGATGAGCGCACGGTGCGGCGGCTTGCCCTGTACTGGGGCTGCATCCCCGCCCATGTGCAGTATACCGGAGAGACCGACGAAATGTTCGACCGCGCCTCGGCATTCGTGCTGTCCGCCGGCTATGCCAAAAAAGGAGACCTGGTGGTCATTACGGCCGGGCACCCGCTCTGGGAGACCGGGAGTACGAATATGGTTACAGTACGGAGACTTGGGGTGTAATTGACGGGATCGTTCGTGGGTGACATGCCGGGGTATTTCTAATGTAAAAAATGCCAGGAAATCCCGCGCGGGAACAATGCGGGAACAATAGGATGTGCTGACGAAGGAAGCGCATCATAAAGGTCACTCTCTTGTGGGATTTATTGCGGGGGCGTTTAAGCGATGCGCTTCCTTCGTCAGCACATCCTATGGCGATCAAGATCAAGGCGCGCGCAATCCCTTCGAATGCACGTACGCCAAGTACGCTGCATTCTTCGAAATCGCGCAAGCCCTGATCTTGAACTTTTTACAAAGCCGTCGGATCGCGACTTTTTACGAGATCATCAATGTTTGAATGAGCGCTGGCCGGTGTATACCATGGTCGCATCGTATTCGTTGCAGGCTTCGATCGACTGGTAGTCGTTCTGGGAGCCGCCCGGCTGCACTACTGCCGTGACGCCCTCGCGAAGCCCCACATCGATGCCGTCCCGGAAAGGGAAAAACGCATCGCTGACCATGGCGGCGCCGATGAGCCCGCCCTTTTCGCGGGCAACCCGCTCCACGATGGCCGCCTTCTTGTCTTCGTCCGTCATGTCGTTGAATCCGATGCCGTGCTCGTCGTAGCAGTAACGGTCCTCGAGCTTCCGGTAGGCCTTGTCGCGGGCGATCTGCGCAACGCCCACCCGGTCCTGCTCGCCGGTTCCGATACCGACCGACACACCGTCTTTGACGTACAACACGGAATTGGATGTCACCCCGGCTTCCAGCAGCCACCCGAAGCGCAAATCATCGAGCTCTTTTTCCGAGGGAAGCCGCTTCACCTTATAGATTGTTCCTTGGTACTCCGATTCGGCCGGCTGGAAGTCCTCGTTTTTCCGGGCCCGGGGAACGAACGACCACTGGGCGATGATGCCGCCGTCAATGAGGCTTTTGAAATCGACCACCTGCTGGCTGGCAAAGGACTGAAGTCTTTCGATGTTCCGGATGCGGATGACCCGGAGGTTTTTGCGCCGGGCAAGGATGTCGAGCGCGCCTTCCTCGAAATCGGGTGCGACGACCACTTCCGCATACTGCCGGGATACCTCTTCTGCCGTGGCCTTGTCGAGTGCGCGGTTAACGGCGATGCAACCGCCGAATGCCGCCACGCGGTCGGCCATGTATGCCTTTTGGTAGGCATCGGCAAGGCTGTCGGACTGGGCCGCGCCGCAGGGGTTGTTGTGCTTGACGATGATCACGGTCGGCTTTTCGGTGAGGTAGCGCAGAATGTTGAGCGCATTGTCCGCGTCCGTGATATTCGTTTTTCCCGGATGCTTGCCGGACTGAAGCA
>SLPT01000391.1 GCA_007131845.1 Desulfobacteraceae bacterium
ACCAAATAGTGAAAAAGTCGCTCCTTTTAAAAAAATCAATTTACTTTAACGTGAAGGTTGTTTTAGATTATGGTCCTTTTGGATCATGGTAGCCGCCCGGACGGGCAATCGGCGTTTCAGGCCGGTTTTCCTCAGCCTGCGGAAAGTTATACAACCAACTGAAAAATTAATATATCATGAGAGAAGACATCATAGAAACCAGGTGGCACGGCCGCGGCGGACAGGGCGCCATCACCGCGGCGAAGATCGTGGCCGAGGCGGCCTTTCGAACCGGCTACAGCGGCGTGGTCATGGCCCCGACCTTCGGCACCGAACGACGGGGGGCGCCGGTTTTCACATCCCTCAAGTTCGCCGGAACCAAGATATACGATCTGTCACCCATTACTGAGCCGGATATGGTGATCGTGCTCGACCATCTTCTGCTCGAAGAGGTCGACGTGGCAGCCGGTCTCAAATCCGGCGGGCTGATCGTTATCAACTCGCCCAAGGCGCCGGACGCCTATGATTTTCCCGGCATGCGGGTTGCAACGGCGGATGTCACCAACATCGCCCTGACCGGCGGCCTGCCGCCCGGCATCGTCAACACCGGCATTATCGGGGCTTTTGGGAAAGCCGCCGGGCTCATGTCCATCGACAGCCTCTGCGACGCCATCGAAGCCGAGTTTGCCGGAAAAAACGGAAGAAAAAATGCTGACGTGGCAAGAACCACATATGAACATACCCGTGTTGGAGACGTGTAAATGAACGACAATAGCGGATTTGCCCTGAAAAAATCCCACAGTGAACCCGGGCCCGGGGACGGGGGGCGAACCGGATCGTGGCGGGTGCTGCGCCCGGTGCTCGACCTGGAAAAATGCACCCCCGCAAAGAAGAACAAAAAGGCCTGCTTTTTGTGTTGGCTGTACTGCCCGGACGGCGTGATTACAAAGACCGTCTGTCCGGAAATCGATTACGAGTACTGCAAAGGCTGCGGCATCTGCGCGGAGGAATGCCCGGCCGGAGCCATTTCCATGGTGGAAGAAACCGTTATAATCATGCAAGAGGATCAATAAGGCAGATGCATATCATAGAATCCGGCAACGTTGCAGCCGCCCTGGGCGTCAAGCTGGCGGAGGCCGCAGTGATCGCCGCATACCCCATAACCCCGCAGACGCCGCTCACGGAAAAACTCTCCGAGCTTGTGGACGCGGGCGAGATGAAAGCCCAGTATATCCCGGTCGAAAGCGAACACAGCGCCCTTGCGGTCTGCATCGCCGCCTCCAGCACCGGGTCCCGGACCTTTACCGCCACCAGCGCCAACGGCCTACTCTACATGACGGAGCAACTCAACTGGGCGGCGGGCGCGCGCCTTCCCATCGTCATGTGCGTGGTCAACCGGGGGATCGGAGCCCCCTGGACGGTCTGGAACGACCACCAGGATTCCATATCCCAGAGAGACACCGGGTGGATACAGCTCTACGCCTGCGACCATCAGCAGATCATCGACTCGGTGATCAAGGCATTCGCATTGGCCGAAACCGTAAGCATTCCCGTGATGGTCTGCTACGACGGATACATCCTGTCGCATACCTACATGCCCTTCGAGCTGCCGGATCCGGAGCAAGTCCGAGCGTTTCTGCCGGATTTTTCGCCGCAGTACGCACTGGACCCGACGTGCCCGAAAAACCTCAATACCGTGACGCTCCCCGATATCCGGCCCGACGTCAGAAACGAAACCGCTCCCGGCTACATGGAAATCCGTCACAACCTGCATACCGACATGCGAAAGAGCCTTGATGTGATCGGGGACATCGAAAACCGTTTCAAAACGGTTTTCGGCAGGAACGGAGATCCCTTCATCGAGCCCTACCGGACAGACGACGCAGAGTACGTGGCCGTCTGCATGGGATCACTCTCCTACCACCTGCGGGATGTCATCGATAAGCTCCGGGAGGATGGGGTTTCCGTGGGCGTTGCCGGCCTGCGTGTCTACCGGCCGTTTCCGGACAAGGCCGTTGCCGAAGCCTTTTCAGGCAAGAAGGGACTGATCGTGTTTGAAAAGGCGCTCAGCTACGGGTACCAGGGCGCCCTGTTCGCGGACATCAAGGCCGCCCTGTACGGCTGCGCGGAGCGCCCCTTCGTGAAAAACTACATCCTGGGACTGGGCGGCCGGGAAATCAAAACGACCGAACTGGCCGAAGCCCTCAGGGATTCGTGCCGGCCCGGCTCCGAAACCTCCGATGCTTCGGAATGGATTGGCCTGAAGATGTAAAACGCTACACTTTTTACAACAAATATACCGGATATACGCATGACCACCAAAACCACCGTCCTCAACCTGACAGAAGAAGAATTCGTCCACCCCGGAAACCGGGCCTGCTCCGGCTGCGGTCTATCCATCATATACCGGACCGCACTGAAAGCACTGGGAAGGGATACCATTCTCGTGGTCCCGCCGAGCTGCCTGACGGTTCTCCAGGGGCTCTACCCCATTGCATCCACCCAACTTCCGTGCCTCAACGTCACCTTCGCATCCACCGCGGCCGCTGCAACCGGCGTGCTCGGCGCGCTCCGCGCGCAGGGCCGGGAACATACGACCGTGGCCGCATGGGCAGGCGACGGAGGGACCGCGGATATCGGCCTGCAGGCGCTTTCCGGTGCCTGCGAGCGGGGGGAAGACTTCATCTTTTTCTGCTACGACAACGAAGCCTATATGAACACCGGGGTACAGCGCTCCGGAACAACCCCCCGGCACGTTTTAACCACAACGACCCCCATTTCCGGGAAACCCCAGAAAAACAAGGATGTCCCGGCCATCATGGCCGCCCACGGGCTCGATTACATCGCCACGGCGTCGGCATCCTACCCCATTGACCTGTATGACAAGACAGTGAAGGCCAAAACATTTACCGGACCGCGCTATTTCCATATCCATACGCCGTGTCCGGCCGGATGGGGATTTCCGGCCAACCTGAGCGTCAAAATCGGCCGCCTTGCCGTGGAAACCGGACTTTTCGACCTCTATGAAATCGAACACGGCCGGTTCCGCCTCACGGGCAAATCAGCAAAAATGCTCGGCAAAAAGCGCCCCCCCGTGGCCGATTATTTCAAAACCCAGGCCCGGTTCAAGGCGCTTTCGGATGCGCACATCGAGGCGGTCCAGCAGGAAGTGGACGAAAAATGGGAGCGCTACGAAAAAGCCGGCGTACCGGCGGATGCGTAATAATTGACGGGGGAGCTATGAACTGCCGCTTCCGCCGGATTCCTCCCCCGAATAGATGACTGCAAGGATCACGGCACGATCCTTTCTGGCCGAGATGCTGTGAGGCATCGTCGACAGGTAATAGACCGAGTCTCCGGGGCCCAGCTCGAAAAGATCCTCTCCGAGACGCACCACCACGTCCTTTTCCAGGACAAAGATGAACTCCTCCCCATCGTGGACCGACATTTCCTGTTCGGGATTTTCCTCCAGGGTGACGATGAGCGATTCCATGTGCCGCCCCTGCACTTCCGGCGCAAGGCTCTGGTAGGTGTAGAGCTTTTTCCCCTTCGGCGAGGTGGACCGGGATACCAGCTTCCGCTCGTCCTTGCGGGTAATGGAGTAAAACCGGTTGCCCACGCCGGACAGCAGCCGTGAGAATGCCGCATCAAGCGCCCGTGAGAGCTTTACCAGCACCCCGATGGGGGGTTTGAAATCCCCTTTTTCGATGCGGGAGAGCAAATCCAGGTCAAATCCGGTCAGGTTGGCCATCTGCTCGTGGGATAGACCCTTTTCCTCCCGGATCGTCCGGATCCGATCCCCGATTCCGTGGGCGTCCGGCTGGTCGCCCGTCCTGAGATCACCGGTCAGAATTGCATACCGGTCGCCATCGATACTCATGGCATTTCCCCCCTTTTCCGGCCCTGGCCGAATCAGTTTAAAAAATCCATACTGTTGACGGGTTCGAAAAAATTTTTTACGGCCAGTATTAATTATTAATTGAAATCAAATGGTTATTTTTTATTATCTGACGGCTATACTAGTTTCAGGACCTTTTACGGTGCCATCAATCTTATTCACGATTATTCACGCTGCAATCCCGATGAAATCATAGCCGACTTAACGTTCCACGTCAATTATTACCAACCCAACAGCATAATTTTATACTATATTTTTTCCGCGGGCTCGGATATATTGAACCTAAACGAGTGCCCGAACCAAAATCAGGATTTTTCGCCAAGGTCAAGGACGGCAAAAACTTAACCGCAGGAATACCGGGTGTATTTTGAGTATTAAAATTTGACGGCTTCGTAACAGTCCGATATCTGCGTTACGCGTAATTTCTCAGAATTTGCGGCTTACGCCCTGTAAACATACACGTACGACAAGTACGCTGCATTCTTCGAAATTTTGCAAGCCTTGAAACTTTTTACAAAGCCGTCAGATCCCGACTTTTTACGAGTGCATCAAAATTTGAACCGGACGCAGAGATTGGCGAAAAAGACGGTTTCTGTTCAGGCATTAAACATAAGATAATGGGAAGGAAGGCTGTTTATGGAAGAATCCAGTTACCGAAGATGGCTCAATGAACAAACCGGTCACCGGGCGGTTGTCAACCTGAAAAAAAACGGTTTCCAGGCGCATTTTGCGGCAACGGCCGAGGAAGCCGCCGATCTCGTACTTGATTTGACGCATAAATGCGCCACGGTGGGATTCGGGGGATCTTCGACGACCCGGCGGCTTGGATTGCCGGAAACCCTTATAAAAGCTGGCAAAACCGTCTACGACCACTGGAACCCGCCACCAGACGCCTCCGACATGGAACTTCGCCTGAAACAGGGGCGATCCGACTGTTTTTTGTGCAGCGCAAACGCCATTGCGTCAACGGGAGAAATCGTCAACGTGGACGGCGCCGGAAACCGGACCGCTGCAATGACCTTCGGATGCCCGCAGGTCATCATCGTCGCAGGCATCAATAAGGTGGCCCCCGACCTTGCGGGCGCACTCGCCAGGATCCGGAATATCGCCGCCCCCATGCGGGCAAAAAGCCTCAATATGGACACCCCTTGTGCCCATGACGGTATATGCACCGATTGCCAGAGTCCCCAGCGCATCTGCCGGATTACGACCATCGTGCACCGAAAGCCCATGATGACCGATATCACCGTAATCATCGTCAACGAAGAGATGGGATTCTGAGTTTTTTCCTGCCCGTCCCGCGGCCATCTCTGCAATCCGGCCCGTAAAAACGGAGCATCCAGATGATATCCATACCCGGCTACACCATATCCGGCAAGCTTCACGATACGCACCGCACCATCGTGTTCCGCGGGGTCCGGATATCCGACGACCGCCCGGTGATCATCAAGTGCATCAACCCGCTCAACCGTACCAGCATTGCCCTCGCGCGCCTCGAAAGGGAATACGCCATTCTCCGCAGGCTTGACGACAAGCGCATTCCTGGGGTAATCGCGTTCGACCGGCCGGATAACAACCCGGTACTGATTTTAGAGGATTTCGGCGGCAGTTCCCTTGATAAGATCCCGGATTTTGAAAAACAACCCGTGACCGACATCCTCCGGGTCGGCGCAGCCGTCGCAACCACCATAGGAACAATCCACTCCGCAGGAATTATCCACAACGATATCAACCCGGCCAACATCGTTTTTAATCCCCGCAATCGCGATATTCAAATCATCGATTTCAACCGGTCGAAAATCGTCTCCGGAAAGGGTTTTCCTGTAAAGGATCCGGAGCTGCCCGAGGGCGCACTGCCTTATATTTCCCCGGAGCAGACCCGGCGCATCAACCGCCTGGTCGACTACCGGACGGACATGTACTCCTTCGGTGTAACGCTTTACCGCATGCTGACCGGAAAACTACCGTTTACCGGGGAGGACAGCATTGAAATCGTACATGCCCACATCGCCGGCTCCCCCGTCCCGCTCCACGAAATCCGCCCGGAACTCCCGGCAGCCGTATCCCGGATCGTGGAAAAGCTATTATCCAAAAACCCGGAGGACCGATATCAGAACGCCAACGGCCTGGCATCCGATTTGCATTTCTGCATCGACCGGTTAACGGAAAATGAAAACCTCGACGCCTTTGCGCCCGGACTGCTCGATTTCTCCGAAACCCTGTCGATTACGGACAAACTCTACGAACGCGACGAGGAGACCGATAAGCTCCTGCGGTCCTATGAACGGGTTGCCGCCGGAGGTACTGAAATGCTGTTGGTTTCCGGCCCCTCAGGGGTCGGCAAGACCTGCTTGGTCCATCACTTTCGGAAAATGATCTATCGGGAAAGCGCCTGTTTCGTTTCCGGCAAATTCGACCAGTACAAGTACAACCGGTCCTACGAATCGATTTTCCAAGCGTTTTCAGGCCTTATCGGAAAAATACTCGGCGAAAACCGACAGATCATCAACCGCTGGAAAAACCGGATTCTCCAGGCCGTGGGATCCCACGGGCAGCTTATGATCGAGTGCATGCCGGATCTGGAGATCATCACCGGAAAACAACCGTCCGTGGAAAAACTGCCGCCGGCTGAAGCCATAAACCGGTTCCAGTCGGTTTTTCTGAATTTCATCCGTGCATTTGCCGACCGGGAACACCCCCTGGTTATTTTCCTCGACGACCTCCAATGGGCCGACCGGGCGACACTGGAACTTCTCAGGGTCGCCTTCGAAGACATGAAGACCCCGTTTATGATGGTGGTTGGCGCTTTCCGGGACAACAGTATCGAAGACCTCAAGCACCTCTCGGCCACCCTCGAAAAAATCGAGCACTCCCAGACGCACATCATCCGGGTCCCCCTGGAACCGCTTTCCCGGGCAGCCGCAAACCGAATGATTGCAGATACTTTGCAGACTGACAGCAACGAAATCATCGTTCTGTCCGAAAAAATCTGGTCCAGGACAGGGGGAAACCCCTATTTCACGAAGGAATTTTTAAAAACCTATCACCGGGAAGGCGCCATCTATCATGACCGCACAACCGGCCGGTGGCAATGGAACATCCGGGCTATCCGGAAAACCGCTATCACCGATAATGTCGTTGATTTGATGATCCGAAAGATCTACATTCTCCCTCCGAATGTCGTCCGCCTACTGATGCTGGCCGCATGCATCGGCAGCCGCTTTGACCTTAAAACCCTCTGCCTCATCAGCCATGAGAACTTCAATGACACCCTGGCCCTTCTGTGGCAGACCCTTCGCGAGGGGCTGATCGAATCCGCACGCGACAATGAAGTACAACTGATCCAGGCACTGGCCGGAAAAAATAAAGACGGGAATCGCGCCGGCACCCGGATTACCCCGATCACGTTTTCCTTTGTGCACGATCGGGTCCAGGAAGCCGCTTACGGGATGTTCTCCGCGCAGGAAAAAATGCGGATCCATCTGCGCATTGGGCTGCTTATGCTCGCCCGGACCCCCCGGGAACAGCTCGACGACAACCTGTTGGACATTGTCGGCCACTTCAATCTTGCCGAAAGCATGATTCATGACCCGGATGAAAAGCTCATGCTCGCGCGGCTCAACGCCAGGGCCGGGATAAAAGCCATGGGCCAGGCCGCCCACGATACGGCGCTAACCTGTTTTTCCGGCGCCCTTGGCCTGCTGCCCGACGATTCATGGGAAAAACACTACGACCTGAGCCTTTCCATATACATGAGCTGCGCCCAGGCTGAATTCCTCAACGGGCGGATCTCCCTTGCCGAAAGCCGTTATCGGTTTCTGCTCAAAAACGTAAAAACAGAAAAAGAGCAAATCATAATTCACCAGGCCCTCGCCCGGGTACTTTCCAACCAGGAAAAATACAAAGGTGCTGTGGAAACCGGCATCACGGCCCTCAGCCTGCTTGGCGTCCGGATCCCGCTATCGCCTGGCCGGAAAACCATCTATTTCAAAGCCGGAAAGCTCCGCAGAAAACTTCAGACAATGCGCATGGAAGATCTTTCCGCCCTCGGGCGTATCCAGGACGAACAAGCAGAAACCATGATGGACATCCTGTCCGAAATCACCGCCGCGTCAATGACGCACAACACCCCCCTGGCGGTCTACCTGGGCCTGACAATGATGGAGATGACCATCGACAAAGGCAATTGCCGGCATTCCCCTTTTGTTTATTGCGTGTTCGGCGCCATACTTGCCGGAACCCGGGGAGAAGTCATTCCCGGGCACCATTTCGGGCGTCTTGCGCTTTCCATGACCGAACACAGCGACAACCGGGGCATCGCCTGCATCACCCGCCTCACTTACGCCACACACATCAATCACTGGATACGCCATGCAAATACGGCCACTGAGCTTTACCGGAGCGCACATGAAGACGGGATCAAATCCGGAAACGTTATTTTTGCCGCACGGGCGGCAATGCATCTGCTGATCAATCACATGGTGGTGGGAAGCGGCACTTCCCGGCTTCGCGAGGAACTCGAGAGATACGACGGCTTCATCCGACACGCCCGATACCGGGAAATGCAATCCATCTGGAATCTTATGGGCCGATATGTATCCGCCCTCGAAGGCGACGCAAACGCCCCGGGGGGCCTTTTGGCAGACAGCTCAGACGATGGGATATTCTGCCCTGAGATAAAGGAAGCGGACCAGCCGCCTGCCGTAACCATAGTGCATTGTCTTATGGAAACGCAGCTTTTCTTTCTGGCGGGAAATTATAAAAAGGCCATGGAACGATCCGGCCAGATCGAAGCGCTCGCTTCCGAAACGTCGGGACAGATTTTTCTGCCGGAGCATTCCTTTTACAGGGCCCTGATCCTGGCACGCACCTGCGCTGGGGCTTCCCGCCTCGAAAAACGCAGAATTCTCCGGGCTATCGATGAAATCGGACGAAAGCTTGGCGGATGGGCGGATCAGTGCAGGGAAAACTATGCGCATAAGCACCTGCTCATCCGTGCGGAAACGGCCCGGATAACGAACAAAACGCAAACAACGCCTGCTCTGTACAACCGAGCCATACAGTATGCCATCGACGCCGGATACACCCAGGACGAAGCTATCGCAAACGAGTGCGCCGCCCTGTTCTACATGGATACCGGCAACATGGAGCTGGCAAACGCCTACCTGGCAAATGCCCATTTTGCCTACCTGAAATGGGGCGCCACCGCTAAAGCGGCACAAATGGAAAAGGAATTTCCAAGCCTTTCCCTTTTTGCCGCTTCCGGCGGCCGGACAGGGCCTTCCGAACCGGCGGCGGCTTCCCCGGCGAGGGCTTCCACGGACAGTCAGTTTTCGGAACTGCTCGACTGGCGTTCCATGCTCAAGACATTTCAGGCCATCTCCCGGGATATCGATCTGCCGTCACTGATCCGGACGATGATGGACCGCATCGTGGAAAACGCCGGCGCCCAGCGAGGGGTTTTAATACTCGAACGGGAGGAGAAACTTTTTATAGAGGCGGAAAACCGTTTCGAATGGGGGCAGACCATACTGACGCATTCCATACCCCTGGCAGACTACCAGGCCATTCCGGCCGCCATGATCCACTACACCGCCCATAAGCGCTCACCCTTCATCCTGGGGGATGCCGGCTCCGGCCACATGTTCATGGAAGATCCTTACTTTGCCCGGGGCAAAAAAAAATCCGTCCTTGCCAGCCCTATCGTGCACCAACGGAAGCTCATGGGGATCATATACCTCGAAAACGACAGCGCCCCGTCCGTTTTCACAAAAGACAGGGTGCTCGCCATCAACATGCTCTCCGCGCAGGCGGCGGTATCCCTGGAAAATGCCATGCTCTACGAGCAGCTCAAGGCGTCCGAAAGCAAGTACCGCTCCATGTTCGAAAACGCAATCGAAGGAATATTCCAGATCACCCGGCAGGGAACTTTTATCAGTGCCAATCAAAGCCTTGCAGCGATCCTTGGCTATGACACCCCCGGGGAGCTCATCGACTCGGAAACCAACGTCATCGATCTGTTTTTCTTCGATCCGGACCGGAAGAAGCATTTTTTGCGGGAGCTCAAAGAAACCGGCCGGATCCGGAACTTCGAGGGAAGCGGGCGACGACGCGATGGCAATCCTTTCTGGGTTTCTGTTTCCGTTCGAACGGTCTTCGATGCAAAAGGCAATGTATCGTATTATGAAGGCTCCCTGGTCGATATCGCGGAGCGCAAGCAAAAGGAGGAGGCGCTTCGTCAGCGGAAAGCCGCGGAAGCCGCCGCCCGCGCAAAGAGTATCTTTCTTGCCAACATGAGCCATGAAATCCGGACCCCTCTCAACGCCATTATCGGACTGAGCGAACTGTCGGCCGCAGGCGGCCTGGGCGGCAAACAACGGGAATTCAACCGGAAAATCAACGACTGCGCATCGTCTTTGCTCACGACTATCGACGACATCCTCCATTTTTCCAAGCTTGAAGCGGGCCGCGTGGAACCGGAAAAAATCGATTTCTCCATCTCAGAGATCGTGGAAAAACTGGAAACGCTCTTTGCGCACCGTGTATCGGAAAAAAACATCCGCCTGGATTTTTTCATATCCAACGATATCCCGCAAACGCTGATCGGAGATCCCCTTCGCATCGGACAGGTATTGACGAACCTGGTCGGCAATGCGTTCAAGTTCACGCAAGGCGGGCGGATTACCATCGGTGCGAAGTGCATCCGGCGCGAAAGCCCCGTGGCCACGCTGCGATTTTACGTCTCGGACACCGGAACGGGAATCAACGAAGCCCAGATTACCAGGCTGTTCGACGCCTTCACCCAGGCGGACAGCTCGGTCTCCCGTCTCTACGGCGGCACAGGACTTGGCCTTGCCATCTGCAAGGGCATCGTTGAGATCATGAACGGCAGGATCTGGGCCAAAAACAACCCGGACCGGGGAGCCTCCTTTTTCTTCGAGGTGGAAGCCAGGTACCGTGAAGACAGCACCGCTTCCAGGCAGTGGAAACCGGGGAAAAACCGCCCGGCGCCCATATACGGCCCTGTCGAAAGGGGAGTCGGCAGCCCGGTGCGGCTATTGTTTGTCGATGACAATGCCATCAACCGGGAAGTCACCCCGGGGATCCTTGAAAAATCGGGATACATGGTGGACACGGCTTCCGACGGCCGGAAGGCGGTCGAGATGGCAAGACGGATACACTATGATGCCGTGTTGATGGACGTGCAGATGCCCGGCATGGACGGGTTTGAAACCGCTCGGGTCATACGGCGGGATCCCGGCAACCGGAATCTCGTGATTATTGCCATGACGGCCTACGCAATGAAAGGCTACCGGAAACAATGCCGGGATGCCGGCATGACCGACTACATTCCCAAACCCGTGGAAATGAACCGGCTGCACCAGATCCTGCAACG
>SLPT01000355.1 GCA_007131845.1 Desulfobacteraceae bacterium
ACCTATACCGTCCAGGATCATGGGCGCCAGGAAACCGTGAATCTTTCGGCCTACTGCCGCATCAATCTGCATCTTTTCAATGCGGGCATGCCGGAGTCTGTCGTGCTGAATCCGGCCCTGCCGGACCGGGGGCCGTTTGTTCTGGCGAATACCGATCTGCTGGAGCAGATGCTCCTTGAACTCTTAAACAACGCCCGGGAATCCATGGCGGATTCGGCCGGAACCATCCGCCTTGGGGTGGAAACGGTCCTGCCCGAAGATATTCCAGGATCCAACCGGTTTCCCGTGGATTGGACCCCCGGGCACACGCCTCACGCCTGCTTGGTGATCGCCGATGAGGGATGCGGGATTTCACCGTCGGACATGGAAAACATTTTCGATCCGTTTTTCTCCACCCATTTTACCGGCCGCGGCATGGGGCTGCCGGCGGCTTTAGGGATTGCGGGCATTCACGGCGGCGGAATATCCGTGAAGAGCTCCCCCGGCAAGGGGACAGCATTCCGGGTGTATATACCGTTGGCCGAAGAGGTATCGGAGCGTGAAGCCGCTTTTGCACCGCAGAGCGCGCAGCCTGATCGTCCGGAAACCGTGCTGGTTGCCGAAGACGAAGATATTGTGCGGGAGTTGATATCGGAATACCTCGAAAACCGGGGATACCGGGTCATCCAGGCGGAAGACGGCCGGCAGGCTTTGGAGAAGTTTCGCATGCACCAGGCGGAAATCGGCCTGGTCATCACGGATCTCACCATGCCGAACATGGACGGCTGGGAGACCATGGCGGCCATGCGGGAACTGGAGCCAGAACTGTATGTCATCCTGTCCTCCGGGCACGACGAGGCAAAGGTCATGGCAGGGGCCGGCAGTGAGCAGCCCCACGCCTTTCTGCGAAAACCCTGCGACATGAAGACCCTGGCCCGGGCAGTGGAAAAAGGGTTCCGGCATAAAGGGGCCGGCTAAACGGTGCATCAGGTTGCCGCACCGCCTTCGCCGGCCGATACCATTTCCCGGAGGAGAACAAGGGTTTTTTCCGCCTCCTTTTCGTCCATCACGCTGATGGCGTAGCCTGCGTGCAGGATGACCCAGTCCCCGGCTCGCACCCCGTCCACGAGCATCATGCTCACCTGCCGGCGCACGCCGTCCATTTCCACCAGGGCGTCGTTTCCATCGAGTTCGATCACTTTTACGGGTACGGCGACACACATGATCAGTTTTTGAATGTCCGGATAAGGTTTTGGTCCGCATCGACAATGTTGATCTCTATGGCGACACTGCCGTCCAGGCAGTGGGTTGCGCACGAGACTCACGGATCGTAGGCGCGCACCGACATCTCCACCTTGTTGAGAAGCCCCTCGTCCACGTTGCCGTTTTTGATAAGCGCCCGGGCCGCCTGGTTCACGCTCATGTTGATGGGCCCCAGGTTGTGGGTGGTGCCCACGATCAGGTTGGCCTTTTCGATCAGCCCGTTTTCGTCGGTGGTGTAGTCATGGATCAGGGTGCCGCGCGGCGCCTCCACGCACCCCACGCCCCGCCCGGCTTTGGGCTCCGCGTCCGCGCGAACGTCCGGGCTCGTGATCTCCGGGTCCTCCAGCATTTCAATGGCATGCTCGCAGGCATAGACCTCCTCGATGAGCCGCGCATAGTGGTAGAGGAGCGTGGCCTGGGCAGGCCGGCCGAAGAGCTCCCGGAACTCCTCGAGCTCCGCCTGCGCCCGGGGCGTGGCCATTTTGTCGGCCACGTTGATCCGTGCCAGCGTGTTGGCCCGGTAGATCCCCTTCGGCTCCTCAAGGTCCAGGGAAAAGCCTTCCCCCCAAGCCTTTGCATACGGAAATTTGCCGTAGGACCAGTCGACCGTTTTTTCCCCGATGTAATCGGTGTAGTCCTGCGGATCGAAATCCGTGTACGACCCGTCCGGCTTCATGAGGCGGATACTGCCGTCGTAGAGATTGAGCGCGCCGTTGTCGTCCACCGTGCCGATAAACCCGGTATTGATGACGCCCAGCATTTTGATGGTGTCGAGGTATTTCGGAAACACTTCCTTTTTGGCGAAATCGATGGCAAACAGGGCAAAATCCTGGATTTCGCGCATATCGGCCAGGATCCACTGCCGGTCCTTTTCGGACATTGGCCGGGCAAAGCCGCCCGGCACGCCGGCCACCGGGTGGATGGACTTGCCCGCAAAGTTCTCCAGGATCATTTTTGCCTTGTAGCGCATCGTGACCACCTGTTTGGCAAGCTCCGGATTGGCCTTGGCGATGCCGATGACGTTTCTGACGGCGTAGTCGGCGTCCGGGCCGATCACGAAGTCGGCGGCGGCCAGGAAGAAGAAGTGAAGCAGCTTGTCTTCCGCCTGGGCGATTGTCTGGATGAGTTCCCGCAGCTTGTGCCCGGCCGGCGTCGGGGTCACGCCAAAGCACCGGTCCACCGCCTTGTTGGAGGCCAGGTGATGGTGCCAGGGACAGATGCCGCAGATCCGGTTGACGATCCGCGGGAGCTCCTCGGCCGGCTTTCCCTCCACAAATTTTTCAAATCCCCGGATCGACTGGAAGTGTACCTTGGAGTCTGCGACATTGCCGTCATCGTCCAACTCGATGGCGATGGTCGCATGCCCCTCGATCCGCGTGACCGGGGATATCGTGATGGTTCGTGCAGTCATATTACTCCTTCCGTTTTAATATTCGAAATCGCAATCGAAATCGCAATCGAAATCGAACCCCCCTACCGCCTGCTTCCGGCCGGCCGCAGCATGCCGTGCGCCCCGGTAAACCGCAGCATCGAGGTCGTCTCTCCAAGCCCGGATATATCGATCCCGTTGGAAACCAGTGCATTGAGCATGTCCAGGCGCTGGTTGCCGTCTTTTTCCACCGGGCCGTAGCA
>SLPT01000187.1 GCA_007131845.1 Desulfobacteraceae bacterium
AACCGTACATGATTCACCGATGAGAGCTTCGGCGTTTCTTTCAGGACCGTATCCACTGCGATCCGTGTCGCCGGTTCCAGCGGGAACCCGAAAGCGCCGGTGGAAATTGCCGGAAACCCGACAGAAGAGATTTTGTTTTCCTCCGCAAGGCGCAACGCATTGCGGTAGCAGTCGGAAAGAAGAGTTTCGGACGGATTGTCCCGGCCGTATACCGGACCAAGGCAGTGGATGACGTGGCGGTTGGGCAGGTTGTGGGCACCGGTGATGACCGCTTCCCCGGGGCGGATGGGGGCCAGGGGTGCGCATTCTTTTTCCAGCTCCGGACCTGCGCCCCGGTGAATGGCCCCGGCAACACCGCCGCCCATACGGAGCTGTGCATTGGCCGCGTTGACGATTGCGTCCATGTCCGTCTGGCCGGCGATATCCCCCTGTACGCATTCGATGGTTATACCATTGATCTCCTGTCTGCTCATGGCTGCATACCTCCGCCTGGTAATCCTTGGTAAGCGTTTTCCCTGGTAAGGGGCGGCTTTAAACGAATAATATAATACTGCCTTCATTGTCGTGCAAAAGTGTTCCGGCATCCTATATTCCTTTTATGACGCGCGGATGATCATTCGATTGTATGTGATTGTTCATCCTTGCGGAAGACTACGTGTGATGATAAGCATTTTCGAAAGAATCCGGCTTGACGGTTTCCATGATAAACCATCAAAGTGTCTATAATTTATATAGAAATATTAATTGTTCTGAGTTGTATTTTTCCGAAAAGCCGTCGGGTCGACACCTTAAACGAGCGCATCAGCATTGCAGATCCAAAACACCATACACAACGTTATCCTTTCATTTCGCCGGAACTTCCGCCCCCTGCTGATCTACCACCTCTATTTCAGCATCCTGGCTGTCGCGGTGCTCGTTCCTGCGTCTGCCTGGCTGTCCACGATGCTGCTGACCAGCGCCGGCCTGCCCCTGGTAGGCCCCCAGGATATGGCGGACTTTTTCCTCTCCCCGGCCGGAGTGGGGTGGATGCTGGCTGCCGGCAGCCTGGGTCTTTTGATCCTGTTCATCCACCATGCCGGAATGATTGTCATCGCATCCCGGCCTTCCGCTGGCCAATACCGGCAGGCAATCGCCGCGCTCTGGCAGGTGGGGCGAAAGATTCCGGATCTGCTGCTGCTGGCGGTCATCCAGGTGGGGGCGCACCTGCTGGTCGCCGCGCCTTTTGTTGCTGGCATAGGCACAGCCTGGTATTTACTGCTGCGCGATTATGATCCCTATTACCTCGTGTCGGTTCAACCCGCGGTCTTTCTTCTATTCTTAGGGATTTGCGCGCCGGTTGCATTGGGAATGATCGTTTGCAACGGACTTGTCTATCTTCGGTGGATCCTGGCATTTCCGGTGCTGCTGCTGGAAAAAAGCACTCCCATGACGGCTATCAAAAGGAGCATGGAACTGTCCCGCGGACACCTGCGAACGCTTTCCGTGCTTGTCCCGGGGGCTGCGCTTGTCCTGGTACTGATTCCGGCAATCCTGGCCGCAGTGCTTGAGTTGTCCGGCAGATTCGTTTTGGACTGGCTTCCGGAAGTATTTGCCGTATTAATCCCTGTCGTGCTCATTCTTCTGAGCGCATACATTCTTTTGGCCGTATTGCTGAGCTTTTTCGGGGCAGCCGTAAACAGCCAGCTCATATTTCAGATTTACAGAGAAACCTCGGGTGCACCGCCTGTGAAACCAAACGACCGGGCGCCCGCGCGCGCCGGGCTTTACGCCTGGGGTCTTGAGGCGGTTTTGCTGGTTTTTGCGGTGGGGCAGGCTTTTTTCGTGCTCCATTCCTTCTATGATTTTCAGGATGCGGTTCATATCAGCGCACACCGGGGCAGTTCCCTGAACGCCCCGGAAAACACCCTCCCGGCCATTGAAAAGGCGATCAGGGAGGGCGCCGATTACGTGGAAATCGATGTGCGCCAAACAGCCGACGGACATCTTGTGCTGCTCCATGACCGCGATCTTCGCCGCATCGCCGGAAAATCACGGCTCATATGGGAGATGTCCATCGACGAGGTGCGAAGGGTTGATGCGGGCGAGTGGTTCCACCCCCGGTTCCGCGGGGTCGGCATCCCCACCCTGGAGGAGGTGATTGAAGCGGTTCGTGGACGCGCGAAGCTTTACCTGGAAATCAAGCCCAGCATTCACACGCCGGATTTGACCCGCACCGTGGTGTCGGTTCTCAGACAAAGGGATTTTACCCGCGACGTTCTGATCGGCGCATTGCAGCCGGAGGTGCTGGAGGAAGTGCGGCGCCTGGAACCGCGTTTGAAAACGGCGCTGTTTGTTCATACCATGATCGGAGAGCCGGACAGAAGACGGATCGATGCCTTAAGCCTCCGGGCGGAAATCGTCACCCAGGACGAAATCCGGGAAGCGGCGGCCCATGGCCACGAGCTGCATGCCTGGACGGTCAATGACCGGAGGGAAATGTCGAAGTTCATCGACATGGGCGTGGATAACATCATCACCGACCGCCCGGACGTGCTGGCCGGCCTGCTGGAAGAACGGGCGGCGCTATCCGATGCGGCGCTTTTTTTGGTGAAGCTCCGCAACTGGATCAGGCAATAGCGTCCGACAGGAAGGATGTCAGGCGGAGCGGCTCAGGCGCTCTCGGCGCCGGTTTGCCTGAAGCACGGCCTTGCGGAGCCGGATCGATTTCGGCGTGATTTCAACCAGCTCATCTTCGCGGATGAAATGGATGGCATGCTCGATGGTCATGGGCCTGACCGGGGAGAGTATGACCGCGTCATCCTTTCCGGATGCCCGCATATTGGTCAGCTTTTTCTCCTTCAGCGGGTTGACGTTGA
>SLPT01000284.1 GCA_007131845.1 Desulfobacteraceae bacterium
GCATTCCAGTTTTTGTTCCGGCACGCGAACATTCATCTGGCCCGGCGGATCGAGCAGGTCGATCTGCGGATATCCTTTCTCGACTATTTCCGCAAGGCCATCGAAGAAAAAATCATGGAAGAAACCCGGATTTATATCCACCTGGGAAACGTGGAAAACCCGGACGTCCTGGTGCTGATCGGTGACTTCTTCATGCGGGTGAACACGATCACCTGGAGCATCGTGGCCGGTTTATACGAAGACCGGCTCATTATTATTATCAGAAACGATGGACTGCAAAAAGACGCCGGAAAGATGGCCGCCAGGCTTTTCAGCGCCATGGGATCGGCCGGTGGGCACAAGAGCATGGCCCGGGCTGAAATCCCCCTGGAAAAACTCCGCTTTCATACGAAGAACCTGGAGAAAAAAACCATCCGGGAATGGATTTATACTACGATTAACAACGCTTTGACAAAATCCAAAAAAACGGATTTGGAATAAGCCGTCAGATCGTCACATTTTACACGAGCATCGGAGATGAGCGTAGCAAAAAACAATATCGCCGTTACCATTCTGGGCTCCGGAACCTGCGTCCCCTCCCTTGCCCGGAGCGCAAGCGCCGTATTGATGGAAACCGGCGGAAAGCGGCTGTTGTTCGATATCGGCCCGGGAACCATGCGCAGACTTTTGGAAACCGGCGTGACCATTCACGATATCGACTGCCTGTTTATCAGTCACTTCCACCCGGATCATACCGGGGAGCTGGCGTCGTTTTTGTTTGCAACCAAATACCCGGATGCTTCGACCCGCAAAAAGCCGCTTGTTCTATGCGGGGGGCCGGGGTTAACATCCTTTTACCGGGCGCTGGCCGACGTGTACCGGGGATGGCTCGACCTTCCGGATATACTCGATATCCGGGAATTCAACGGGGACGATCCGGAGGCGCAGGCGATTTCATTCGACGAATTTTCAGTGTCTGCCGCCCGGGTGGTACACCGCCCGGAAAGCATCGCATTCCGGGTCGAAACCCCGCATGGAATCAGCGCGGTACTCTCGGGGGACACGGAATATTCGGAAAACCTCGTCCTGCTCGCTCGTCAAACGGACCTCCTGATCTGCGAGGCGGCCCTGCCCGACGGCATGGAGGTCCCCGGTCACATGACGCCGTCTCTGGCCGGAAAAACCGCATCCGAGGCCGGGGTGGGAAGCCTTGTGCTGAGCCATTTCTACCCGGAGTGCGACCACTCAGACATGGAAGGGCAATGCCGGAAGACATGGGACGGCCCCTTGCTTCTGGCCGTCGACCTGCTGAAAATCAATGCAAGGAAACATATCGGACCATGAAATATTATCCCGTATGCCTGGATGTGCGAAACAAAGACTGCCTTGTTGTCGGCGGCGGCCAGGTAGCCTCCCGCAAGGTGAAAACGCTGATCGGATGCGGTGCGAATGTTACGGTGATCGCTCCGTGCTTTTCCGGCGAACTGACGGAAATGGAAAAAAGCAATGACGATCGCCTCCACCTGATCCGCCGGGCGTACGAAGCAGGGGACGTGGCCGGCCGCTTCCTGGTGATCGGGGCCACGGACGACGAGGCGGAAAACCGCAGAATCAGCGCCGATGCGGAAAAAAACAACATTTTATGCAACATCGCGGACGTTCCCGACGCATGCAGCTTCATCCTGCCGTCGATTATCCGCCGCGGCGACCTGCTGCTGGCCATATCGACCTCGGGAAACTCTCCGGCCTTTGCAAAGCATTTGAGAAAAACCCTTGAAAAAGAATTCGGGGAGGAATATACCGACTTTCTCCGGCTTATGGGCGGCATCCGGAAAAAACTACTTGCAGCCCGGCATGCGCCGGAGGAACACAAACCCCTGTTCGAAGCGCTGATCGAAAAAGACCTCCTGGAGCTTGTGAAAAACAACCAGACCACGGAAATCAACCGGCTGCTCCGGGAAGTCATGGGCGATGAACTGGGAGACGACTGTGACTGCCATACACTGATGGACACGGCAAATGACCGGTAACCATCCCAACCTTTCATCGTTTTGGACGGCCCAATGAGCTACTGGCTGATTCCGGTAATCGGGTTGTATCTTTCCAGCGCGGCATGCTACGGGGGGTATCTTTTCATCCAGAAAGAAAACTTCCAGCGGGCCGGCTACGGGCTTATGCTTGCGGGCTTTGCGGTCCACACCCTTATCGTGGCCATGAAAATCCTGTACTACGGGATCATTCCCGTCCGGAACCTCCACGAAACGCTGCTGTTTGCCGCATGGGTGTTTGCCGCGGTCTTCCTGGTCCTGAAAATCCACACCCGCCTCAAGATTATGGGCGTGTTCGCCGCTCCCATCGCGACCCTCATGACGACGGCAGCCTTTATGGTCCCGGACAAGAGCGTGGAAATCGAGTCTTCGCTGGCAAGCGTGTGGCTGGTGATCCACGTCATGCTGATCTTCACCGGAATGGCGGCGCTTACGCTGGCTGCCGGCGCGGGGGTTTTGTACCTGATCCAGAAACACAACATCAAAGGGAAAAAGCATCGCTTTTTTTTCAGGCGTCTTCCCTCCCTGGAAATGCTCGATTCCACGGGATATACCTTTGTGGTCATCGGATTTTCCGCGCTGACCGTCGGCCTGATAACCGGTTTCGTCTACGCGCACATAGTCTGGGGGCGTATCTGGAGCTGGGATCCCAAAGAGGTATGGTCTGCGATCACCTGGCTGATCTATGCCGCATTGCTCCATGAAAGGTTGATATCCCGGTGGCGGGGCGGACGCGCGGCCGTTCTTGCGATCATCGGCTTTGCAGCCATGCTGTTCACGTTTCTGGGCGTCAATTTCCTTCTGGAGGGCCATCACAATGAATTTAC
>SLPT01000148.1 GCA_007131845.1 Desulfobacteraceae bacterium
CGACCGGTGGGACCCGGTCCGGCTGAGGGACTGGGTGGAGGACCATTTCCAGGACCGCGTTCTTGCGGTCACCGGCGTGGCGGGCACGGATATCGTCGGCGGCCTGGAGCGGGAAATCCGGATCCACCTCGATCCCGCCGCCATGGAAAAGCACGGGCTCTCCCTGAACGCGATTCGCGGCCGGATTGCCGAAGAGAACATGGCGCTTTCCGCCGGGCGCGTAACGGTGGGCCCGGAGGAGATCATCGTCCGCACCATGGGCGAGTTTGCGGATATGGGTGAGATCCGCAATCTCGTGGTGTCGGCGGATGCCCACCGCAAGGTGCTTCTTTCCGATATTGCGGACGTGCTCGACACCCACGCGGACCGGCGCGTGGTTACCCGCTTCAACGGGGATGAGTGCGTCCGGGTTTCCGTGCTGAAGGCGGCCGAGGCCAACATCGTTGCCGTGGCCGACGCGGTGAACCGGGAGTTGAAGTCCATGGCGCCGGGTCTGCCGGAGGGCATCCGGCTGGGCTATGTCGAGGATCAGTCCGTTTACGTACGCCAGGGACTGGAAGGGGTGCGAAACGCGGCGCTGGCCGCCGCCGCCCTTTTAATCGTGGTAATCTATCTTTTTCTGGGGAGTTTCCGCCAGGTGGCGGTCATGCTCATCGCGCTTCCCCTGACCCTGGTGATCAATTTCGGGCTGATGCAGCTTGCCGGTTTTTCCCTCAACATGTTCTCTTTGGGGGGGCTGGTGGTTGCCATCGGCGTGGTGTTAGACAATTCCGTGGTGGTCCTGGAGAATATCACCCGACTCCGGCGCTCGGATTCTTCCGGAGACGTTCGGGTGTCCGCGCTGCAGGGGGCCGGCGAAGTCGGCCCGGCCCTGGTTGCGGCAACACTTTCCTTTCTGGCCCTGTTCGTACCGTTTCTCATCGTTCCGGGGCTTATGAGCCTGCTGTTCCGGGAGTTGATCCTGGTAATTGCCGGCATCGTGGTTATCAGCCTTTTCGTTGCCGTGACCGTAACACCGATGCTTGCAACGCTCCTGACAGGGGATGACAGGGCAGGACGGGGGCCGGGCCGTTTCGAAAGGCTGTTCGGGCGGATTGCGGACGGCTACGGCGCCCTGCTCGGCCGCGTGCTTAGTGTACGGTGGATTGTCATCCCGGTTTTCCTGGGTATCCTGGCGGCTGGCGTGATGGTATTCGGACGCCTCGGCGGCGAGTTCCTGCCGCTCATCGACGACGGTCAGATCATGGTCCGGGTCAACATGCCCACCGGCGCATCCGCCGAAGAAACCCACAAGGCCCTTGAGCGGATCGAAAATCGCATCGCGGACGACCCGCTTATCCGGACCGTTTTTACTTTCTCGGGCGGCCGGGTGATGGGTATCACAACCCGTCAGATCGCCAACCGGGGAGAGATATACATCCAGCTGGTTTCCCGGGCCGAGCGGGATGTAACCACCGACGCCTTTGCGGCCGATCTCCGGCGGCGGATTTCCGATCTTGCGCCTCCGGGCGGGCGGGTCATGGCCCGCCAGGTGCCTATTCGCGGCATACCGGGAATCCGGGCGGCCGATGTCATCGTGAACGTCCGGGGGACGGATATGGCACGCCTTTCGGAACTGGCGGAGGAAACATCCGCCAGGATGCGGGCGATGGGCGATTTCCGGAACGTACGGGTCGACGTGGACTTGACGAAGCCCGAGTACCGGGTTCGCGTGGACCGGGTTCGGGCCGCCGAACTTGGCGTGCCGGTATCAGAGGTGGCCGAATCCTTGCGGACCCTGATCACGGGCAGCGTGCCCACGCGGTTCCGTGACGGCCGGCGGTATTTCGACATCCGTCTGCTCGTGCCCGAAGAGCGATTGCGGGGCCGGCGCGACGTGGAGAATCTCCCGCTGAACGGGGCGGACGGTAAAACGCTCCGTCTTGCCGATATTGCACAAGTGGTTCCGGCAGCCGGGCCGGTGGAGATCCAGCGGGAAAACCAGGTGCGGCAGATTGCCGTAAACGCCGATATCGATCATGACGACCTGGCCGGGGGGGTCAGCCGCCTGGAAGCGCTGCTGGAAGGGATCGGCCTGCCGGAAGGATATTCCTTTTCACTGGGCGGAAGCGCGGAGATGATGCTCGACATGCGGGATGCGGTGCTGTCCGTGCTGGCCTTTTCGCTTTTTTTCTCCTTTGTCGTGCTCACGGTTCAATTCAACAGCATCAAGCTGCCGGTTTTGATTTTGGGATGTGTGCCCGTCTGCTTTTCCGGGGCGGCGTTTTTGATGTACGCGGCCGGCCTGCCGATCGGTGCCACGGTCATTATCGGTATCCTGGTGGTGGTGGCAGCCACGGTCAGCGACGGGGTGCTTTTGATGACCTATGCCGACCGGATTCGCGGGGATGAAGGATGCGGCGCCCGCGATGCGATCGTGAAGGCGGCCACGATCCGGTTGAGGCCCCGCATCATGACCACCATGACCACCATCGTCGGTTTTCTGCCATTGGCGCTCAACCTCGCAGAAGGGGGAGACATGCTGCAGCCGATGGCCGTGGCGGCCATCGGCGGGCTGGGCATGGAGATCCTGGTGGCGCTGCTGCTGATGCCCTGTCTGTATATCGTTGCCGCGTCTTCAACGCGTGAATCCTGACGGCTTTTTAAAATGCCTTTCCCCTTGATTTAAAGCATTTATAACCTCCTGAGCTTTTAGTTAATTGTTTTAAGCCCACAGATTACACAGATCAACACAGATTCAAAGAAAGCCTTATAAGCTTTTTTATGCCTGCCTATTCCAGGATGCGCAGACTGTCCTGGGGAAGGCGATGGGTTCCTTTTCCCTCCAGGCTCACCTCGACGAGGGCGGTC
>SLPT01000298.1 GCA_007131845.1 Desulfobacteraceae bacterium
GATGCGGCCGCGTTCGGACGGATCGGCCCATATACCCGCCTCCCCCACTTCCCTGGAGGTCCGGCCGATCATTTCATCCCGGGTGTAGCCCAGCATGTTTAGCCAGCGGTCGTTGACGTCTATCATATACCCGGTGTCGATGTCGGAGATGACCTGGGGGGCGGGGTTGGACCGGAATATCCGCGCAAAGCGTTTTTCGCTCTCCCGAAGGGCGTCTTCCGCCTCCTTGCGGTCGGTGACATCCTGGCCGATGCAAAGGACGCGGACTTCCCCGTTTTGGTTCGTAACCACCCGGTTGCTCCAGGATACCCAGACCCGGCGGCCGTCTTTGGTCATATTCTCGTTGATGTTGCTGGTGTATTGCTCCGGGTAAAGGACGATGTTCCGGATCATTTCGGCCATGTCCCTGCCCTCGCTGTCGTAGGACGGAACAATGGTCCCTACCACATTTTTTCCCTTGATTTCATGTGCCTCAAAGCCGAAAAATATTTCTGCGAAGAGGTTGAGATACAGGGCGTTGCCCTTTTCATCCATCCGGAGGATCACGCTGTTGGAACTTTCCACCAGCTCACGGTATCTTTCCTCGCTTTCCTCCAGGGCCTCTATCGCTTTCCGGCGTTCGGTGACGTCCTCGACGGTTTCGATGGCCCCGATGATTTCTTCCCTGGCGTTCCGGATGGCGGCGGCCGTGTAGTGAAGCCACTTGCCCTTTTCTCCCAGGTTCGGAAAAAAGTCGGTGGCTTCGACAGCGCCGTTGGTCAGAAGGGACAGGCCATATTTTCCGGTGTACCAGGACTCGATTCCGTTCATGTCCTGGTCAACCAGGAGATCGGCCATGCACGGCCGGTGACGGTCGTAAAACGCGCGCCAGTGATTGTCCGTTCCCACCACTTCTTCCGCCCGGATGCCGCTTAATAGCTCCAGCGCCCGGTTCCAGTGGAGAACCTTGTGGTCTTTCCCGATGACGAACTGGGCAACCGGCGATCCCTGGATGACATGATGCATGGAGATTTCTTTTTCAAGAAGGGCGTCCAGGGCCTTTTTGTGGGCGTCGATATCCATGGTGAAACCCTGGTAATAGGACACGGTTCCGCTTTCGCCTTTTATGGCCCTTGCGTTGGAGGATACCCAGAAGAACGAACCGTCGCGGCGCAGCAGCCGGTACTGGCAGTTGACAACCTCCCCGAAGGTATCAAGGGGGCCGGTAAACAGGATCCGCTCATCCGGGTCGGCATAGAGCTGCGACGGGATGTCGGTTATGCTTTCGATAAGCTCCGCCGGGGTGCTGTAGCCGCACATCCGGGCCATTTCGCTGTTGGCATACACGAAGCGGCCTTCCGGCGTGGATATGAAGATGCCGATGGGCGCGCTTTCCAATATCTCCGCGGGGGAAAAGGCGCCTCCGGGGCAGGGGGGAAACTGGTTTTCTGTCATGCACTGCTCCGCTGTATGGCACTGTATTGCAGATGGCAAAACCGCACAGTATTGTTAAAGGTTTGGCGAAGCGGTTGCCGATGGAATATGGCCTTTCAGGTGCCGGCAGTTTAAAGGAAATTATTTGAATCATATGCAAAAAAAGTCTCCGGCGCAATCAAAAATACGCAAAGCAGCGGGACAATGCGGGAAGTCAGGCTTCGTGCGGAAAAAGGAATTGATTTAAGATGCTATCTGTGGTTAACTAGCTTGTTAATACAAACCGAATTCATTGTAACCTTCACCGGCAACACCCTTGTATGCCGGTTCGGACGATTCTGACTGCTTATGGACGCAACCAACTATCTGGAAAACCTGCCGGACGAACTCATGGTGGCGGTCAATTTCAGCACCGTCGCCGGGGAAATCGTCAAGAAAAACGGCATGGCCGTCAACACCGATCCCCCGTCGCTCGAGATCCGGTTCGGGCCGGATTTTCGGATCGATGCCGAAAAACTCGATTTTTCGGCCGACTGCCTGGTCTTTATCGAAACCGGCGAGATCGTCACCCTCATCTGCACCGTAGAGCAAGTCCCGGAGCCCAACGCGCTTTTGCTTACCGCGCGCGACCTGGTCCAGCACGTGGAAAAGCGGGAGTATTTCCGGAGCCCGGCCGACCGGCTTGCCGTCACCTGGTACCGGAAAAACGAGCGCAAGAAAAACCGTCAAAAACACGGTGCAAAAGGGATCAATATCAGCAGCGGCGGCATGCTGGTCATGACCGAGGAAACGGTGGACCGCCGGGAGCGCCTGGTTTTAGAGGTAAAGCTGCCCGAGCCGGTCAAAAAGACCATCACCTGCGATGCAACCGTCCTGCGCGTGGAAAACGATCCGTTGGGCCGGATGCTTGTGGCCGTTCGATTCGAAAACGCCCCTGAAATTGCCGACGACATCATGGGCTACTGTTTTGCCGAGCAGCGCCGCCTTCTCCGGGAGAAGGTGGTGACGAAAGACCTGCTATAAACCCTTCCACCGCATGAAAGACCCTATCCGAGCCCTCTCCATTGACGATTCCGTGGCGCGGCGTATTGACCAATACGTATTGCTTGTTTTCCGATGAAATGCCCTTGAATATGCGCATGGAGCCGGCGGGATGGACCACCGGGTCGCGCTCGCTCTGGATGATCAGCGCCGGGACCCTTATGGCGGAAAGCCTTGGCTCGAGCTGGTTCATGAATTTTCCCATCTCCGCAACCCCTGAAATGGGGTTGCGTGTATAATTGATGTGGGGGTTTTCCGGGTTGTTTTCCACGAAGCGCTTGGATGCCGACGGGATATGGAGTTTTCCCGCCAGGTTGTTCCAGAAATGGACCGCTCCCACGAAGTGCGATGAAAAATCCTGGAGCTTGAGCGGCGCGGAAATGGCGAACACCCCCCTGATGTCGTCCGCGCGCGTGCACAGGTCTAAAACCAAGCCCGCCCCGAAGGAAAACCCCCCGGCCACGACGGTCTGACAGAGATTCGACACGATGGTGTAGCCCTCGGCCACGGATTGGGTCCACTCCTGGTGGTATCGCTGCGCAAGGTCTTCCGGCGCGGTGCCGTGTCCTGGTAGCCGTACCCCGTAAACGGGATATCCGTTTGCCGCAATCCGGTCGCCAAGGGCACGCACCTCCAGGGGGGCCGCCATGTAGCCGTGCACGAGAAGCACCCCGATATCCCGGCGGCTTCCCCGGATAAAAAAGGGTGATCCCACAGCCTTTGGCTTTGCAGCGCCGTTTTTTGCAAACCGGAAATAGTCCTTTTCGAAATCGATATCCCCCTTTTCCAAAAGATGACGCCGGATTTGGTAGCGGATGCGAAGCGCCGGCTGCCGGGCGATGGATTTCAGCATCTCTTGCAGATCGTCTATGGGTTCGATCTCGTTGGCCGCCACCGCGATGGGATTTTCAATACGGATCTGGTGAAAGTCGTGCGCTTTTTCGAAATCATAGATTTTTTGGAGCCGGCCATTTTGTTCGGCCAGGACGCCTTTTTCAACGGCCAGCTTCACGAAGCTGTTGATGCGTTTGTAGGGGTCGTCCGTGAGCAGTTCCGCGGGGTTGCGGGAGAGGCTCTGGTGGCGGAAGATGCCCCTCTTGTCGTAGTCGATGGTGGCAATGGCGAGAAATACCCGCCGCCGGAGATCCTTTACGTCGATTGTTCCGTAGGGAAAGTGCTTCAGAAGGGTCGCCAGGATGTGATCCGGGTTGACGGTGGTCATCCGGTAGATGGCGGACATGTAGCGGCCCATGATGCGCAGTGCGGTTTTCCGGAGCATGGGGCGCGAGGCGATGGGGTCGTCGAATCCGATGGGCGCGTTGGACGCCATATCCGCCTTAACGGCCCGGGTGTTGATGTAGCCGGCCGCCCGGATGGGGTCCCCGAAGCGGATGTCCACGTCCACGCCGGACAGAAGCATACTGCTTTCCATCATGATCTCTTCGGTCATCCGCCCGGACATTTCGCCCATGAGCATTCCGGCCAGCCGGTTGAGGTTGTTTTCCCGGCCGCGCATGGGGTGGTAGGTGATGTTTACCGGGACGATGTGGGTCTGGGTGCGGTGGACCGGGCCGGGGTCTTCGATACCGAAGCGGTCCAGTATCCGCCGGGCCTCTTCCGGGTTGTTTTTTTCCATGATGGCCAGACGGCGTCGGTAGAATTCCGTGCGGAGGCTGAGCGTGGCCGCGCCGGTGCGCGGGGGGTGAAGCCCGGATGCGGAGAGGATCATGAAGCGCGATTCGTCTTTTTTGCCGGCGCTGTAGACTTTCTTGTTCTTGACCATTCTTCCTTCGGGAAAGATGATCCAGGCCGACTCGCCGGTCAGAAGCGAGCGCACGATGAGCCGGTCGCGGTCCGGGTTTTTATTGGACATCGCACCCAGGTTTTCCAAAAGTTTACCGAAGTTCCCCTTGAACAGGGTATAGTCCGCCAGGCTCCAGACGGTCAGCCCGGTGATGCGGTTGATGAAATAGGGCAGAAAGATGGTTTCCATGCGGGTGAAGTGGTTGATGACGAAAATCAGCGACCCCTTCGGAATCTTCTCTTCACCTTGAATGCGGAAATTCGCCCGCGCCAGCCCCGCCAGCGCACCCACCGCGTATCCGGCCGTATGATAGGCATAATAGTTCATATTCAGTGTGCGTCCTCCGATCGTCCCCCATCCGTTTCCCGGTGAACCCTGTTTCTGCCGGCATGCTTGGCCTTGTAGAGGGCGCTGTCTGCCCGGGAAACGAGCTCGTCGGAGGAGAAGCCGGGGGTCGGGACGCAGCAGGAAACGCCGAAGCTTGCCGTCAGGTACGGGGAGGGAAGGTGGTCGCCCTGGTCGATTTGCAGGCCGCATACCGCGCGCCGGATTTTTTCCGCAAGCTTCACCGCCCCGTCGCCGTCGGTTTCCGGCAGCACGATGATGAACTCTTCCCCGCCGTAGCGCGCAACCAGGTCCCCGGGCCGGTGGCACTGCTCCTGAAGGGTTCGGGCCACTTGCCGTAAGACCTCGTCTCCGGCCTGGTGCCCGTAATCGTCGTTGTATTCCTTGAAATGATCGATGTCCGCCATGACCAGGGAGATCGGACGGCCGTCGCGCGCCATACGAGGCCATTCCTTTTCCAGGTGCTCCTTCAGGCGCCTTCGGTTGGCCAGTCCGGTCAGCCCGTCCGTGTCCGAAAGATCTTTAACGGTCTGGTAATGGCGCGCATTTTCAATGGCCAGCCCGCATATCCCGGAAATTCTGGCGGCCAGTTTTTTGTACCGGTCGATATGTTCGGGCATTGCAACACCGGCAATCGTCAATTCGCCGATGGGGCCGCCGCCGCCATCGATGGTCAGGGTGAATCCGTTTTCAGGTGAAATGCGGCTGTTTTGCCGCTCCCCGCAGCCGGCCTCCTGGGACCCGGTAAAATGAACGGATGACGGGGCGAACAGCATAATGCACATTTCCCGGATCCCGTCGATCACCTCCTTTTCGGACCGCATCCGCACCAGTTTGTTAAGCAGATCCAGGGCCATGAGAAAATCGGCCAGTTCCTCCCGGCTCCGGTTGCTTTCCGGTGGGTCCGGCGGTGTATCATCTTCAATGCGGCTTTTCAGGATGGCATTGATGATCAGCAGTTCGAAATAATCCGTCCCCACCGGCACCGCCATCCAGGGGCGTCCGGTGTAATCGGCGAAATCCTTCAGGTTATCGGTGGCCGCGGGATCGACGCCGGTATCCAGCAGCAGGATGCCGGTAGACCATTGCCGGAAAAAGGGTTTCACCGTTTGTGCGTCAAACCCCCAGTCTGCAATGATCTCCTGCCAGCGGGCCAGCCAGCCCGGGGTAACCGTGTAGTAGCCCATTCGGGCGTAGTAGTCGGCCAGATCGGGGCTGACCAGGAGATGGAGGCAGTGCCTGATCCGGATCCTTGACTGCCCGCCGATGATATGATGCTTCGCCGGTATTTCGGCAATGCATTCCCCCACGGCGACATGCAGCTCATCAGCCGGGTGTTCGGCAGAAGTGAGCCAGGCGGGAAGACCGGACATCCGGGTGTTTTCCAGCGTGCTCCACTTTGCCGGAGGCATGCCGCAGCGACCTTTGAAAAACACAACGTCCACGTCCGGATACTTCGACGAAAGCGCCAGTGCTTCGATTTCTTTTCTGTATGTTTCGCAAACCGCAAGTGTTTGTCTGGTCGCCGGGTTGTTCAAGATGTCATCCGTTTAGCGTTGAATAGGGTAGCTGCCGTGACGATGTACGGCTTCCGATACTGCCGAAAGAACGGTTTCCGGGACTTGCCAGGGAATATCGCCGTGGTTGTCCGCCAAAATAAAACCGCCCCCGGAGGCTGCTTCTGCAATGGCGTTCCGGACGGCGGAAAGTGCATCTTCCCGGCTCCAGCGCACCATTTCCAGGCCGTTGAGATTCCCGATAACGGTTAGCCTGCCTTTGCAGGTACGTTTGAGCGCCCCTAAATCCTCGGCCGCGCTGACGCCGATTCCCCCGGTTCCCGTTTGTGCGATGTCGTCCGCTACCTGCAGGGTGGCGCCTGATGCAAGGTGAGTGGCAGTGGGCCCGTTGATCCGGGAAATGGTGCGGCTGGCCACGATATGCCCGGTCTCAAGATACAGGGACCGGGGGATGATGGTGGGAGATGCGACCGGGTCGAAGTAGCAGATTGCCGTAGCCCCTTCGGCAATCTGGGCGTTGGCCCAATCGACGCAAAATGCCTCGTTGATTTCCATCAGCTCCCAAAAAAGCGAGGGCTCCCGGCAGAGCAGTTCGATATAGGCGGAAAAGCCCATCTGCATGACCGGTAGGGAAAACGGGGAGATCACCACGCCCATCACAGGGATATCCCCCGCAGCTTTTTCGGTCAGTATCCGCGTGGTTTTGAGTACTTCAAGGAGTCCTGCGGCGCTATCGATATCCGGCGGTTTCAGCCGGGGGATCTGTATGGCGGGCTT
The DNA here is from genome assembly GCA_007131845.1 of Desulfobacteraceae bacterium. Lineage (GTDB taxonomy): Bacteria > Desulfobacterota > Desulfobacteria > Desulfobacterales > Desulfosalsimonadaceae > B1SED10-16. The sequence continues at coordinate 6,898 of SLPT01000298.1, forward strand.
GTCGATGAATGGCTTTCCCGAGTTGGGCGGGCCGTTGTCAAAATAAACGATATCCCCGCCCCAGGCCGCGATTTCCATCGGGGCGTGGAAAAACGCAAACAGGCAGTCGTGCCGGTATTTTGCCTGCATGCGAAGCTGGGCTTCGGCCACGGTTTCCCCGTTGGAAAAATAGTCCCTGATGGACATCTTCATTTCCCGGGCCCCGTGGGTCGTCAGTAAAAGGAAAAACGGGACCCTGTCGGGTTCCTTATGGTCCATGGCCGTAAGCACGCGCTCCATGGGGGTCATTGTATATTGCCGGGTATCGGCTGGCAGGTTCATGACAGGCGTCCTTCCGTTGCCATTTGGACGATCGAGAGGGCGTCCGCAGCGCTCTTTCCCGCCGCATCCGCGCCAACCTCCTTCCAGAGCCGCTCGTCCAGCCGGAAGGGGGCGCCTCCGACGGCGACCCGGGTGTTGCACTGTTCGCTGCGAAGACGGTCGATAACCGCTTTGACTTCCATGGCCGAAGCGAGCATCAGCACGGAGATGAAAAGCAGCTCCAGGCGATCTTCGACCACCCGCCGGACCAATTCATCGGTTTCCATGCGGCCGTAATCCAGAATGTCGTATCCGGCGCCCCGCAGGACGGAATAGACGATCTGTTTGCCCAGGGCGTGATAGTCATTCAGCAAAACGACGGCCATTTTAGGACCCGGCCTCTGAAATCCCGTGCTTTTTGCCAGAACCGATTCCGCCAGTTCTTCGCAGATCCGGCCGCTGATATAGACCTGGGAGAGGGCGTATTCCTGGTTTGCCCACCCGTTGCCGATGCTGTCCAGGGCCGGGATGATCACCGTTTCCACGAACTCGAGGGGGGTGTGCCGCTCCGTGAAACGGGATAGAATCTTTCGGGCTTCTTCTTCATCGCTGGATACCAGGGCATCCCGGAAGGCATCCGATACGGAGGGTTTCAGTCCGCTTTCTTCTGTTGGGCGCTGAGTCATCTATTTGAATTCATGTAGTTTTGAGTGTCTTTTTTTGCTAAGCTTTGCATTCGGGTACAGTGCATGCTGTTTTCATGAAAAAGGCTTTTTTGACGGCTTCGTAAAACGTCCAATATCTGCGCCTGCGTGCAATTTCTCAGCATTTCACGTGCGCCAGGTACGCTGCATTCTTCGAAACCCGGCAAGCCTTGATCTTGAACTTTTTACAAAGCCGTCGGATCGCGACTTTTACAAGAGTGTCTTTTTCATATATTAGCAAAACAGGTACAATAACTGTCAACTCCTTTTTGCGCAAATGCCCATTGGACTAAGAGATCCGGTTAAGGACGTGCCCCGGCCTTCATGAAATCGGAGCCGGACCACTGCCAGGTGGTGACCTCGGCGCGGCCGGATTCGATGCAAAGATGGAAAAAGCCGTTGGGCTCCCGGTCGCGCAGGCGGCTGCTGGTGACGGTCGGGCCCTGGATGCAGGTCATGGGCCGGCGGATATGGGTATGAAAGGATGCGATATCGCCGCTGTAGGCCAGGTGGAGATGGCCCCCTAAAATCATGTCCACCCCGGCGTCCTCAAAGACGGACAGGGCGGCAGCGGCGTTTCGGACCAGGTAGGTGCGGGGACGGTCCGGGGGCGGCAGAAACGGGTGGTGGGCAAAGACGATTTTGAAGCGGTTTGCTCCGGCCTGCCGGAAAAAACGGCCTGCCGCCGCGGCCTGGGCGTCCGATATTGCCCCTTCCTTCCACGTGTAATGGGGCACCCAGGGGCGGGCGGTGTTGATGCCCATGACGGCGATCTCATCGTCCATGTAGGTCGGCTCCGGGTTTTCGTGGATATAGCGCTTAAACCGCCGGTAGGGGTGCCGGAACCGCTCCCAGAGGTTGACGTAGGGCAGGTCGTGGTTGCCGGGAACGGCCAGCACAACCCCCGGCAGCCGTTCAATCAGCGCGCGCGCGCCAATCCATTCCCGCGGACGCGAGCGCATGGTGAAGTCACCGCCTACGGTGCAGATGTCCGGGGCGATTTCCGCGATGCGGGCTTCCATCTTTTCCATTGCCCCGGCGGTCAGCTTTCCGAAGTGGATGTCGGTGATGTGTACGAGGGTGCGCATGAATTACGGATCTTTCAGTGCCATTTGAAGATTTTCAGTCCGGCGGCGAAAAAGACCGCGCCGATGGTAAAAAGCCCTGCTGCGGCGGGTGCGGTTTCGGCGATGCCGGCGCCTTCGGTGAACACGGCCCGGATGCCGTCCACCAGTAGCGTAAGGGGCAGCTTTTCGATGACGCCGATGGTCCATTCCGGAAAGTTGTGGTAGGAAAAAAAGACGCCCGAAAGAAGCGTCATGGGCATCACCACCGCGTTGATCATGCCGTTGCCCACTTCGGTGTTGGCGGTCCGCGACGATACGAACACCGCCATGCCGCAAAAAGCGATGTTTCCGGCCATGAAGATCATCGCCAGGGCGGCGGAAGATCCCTGGATGACGACGCCGAACAGGAGCCATGCGAAAAATGTCAGCAGCACCGCCTCCACGATGTTGATCCCGATCCGGACCGCCATGAGTGCCCCCAGAAAATGGGATTTCACCATCGGCGTGGCCACCATCCGGCGCAGCAGCTTTTTGGATCGCTTGTCGATCATGCCGTAGCTGATTCCCCACATGCACGACATCATCACGGTCATGGCGATCAGCCCCGGTATGAGAAAATCGATGTACCGGGTTCCGGGAAGCGCCAGGGGCGAAACCGATGCGGTGTGCGATTTGTTGCCCCGTATTTCTTCGGTTGAAGCAGATTCCAGCAGCGGTGACAGGGTGTGCCACACCAGGCGGGCCTCCGGGTTTTGGGGGTCGAAATGAAAGACCGGACCGCAGGTATCGGCTTGATCCGGTTTGGCTTCCACGATGAGGCTGATGCGGCCCTGCTTCAGGCGCACCACGGACGCCTCCCAGGTGCCGGGCTCGAAGATGAAGATCGTGTCCCCCAGCTTGTCATCCGGGAGTGTCAGCCCGAAACGCCCGTCGTCCTTGAATGCCAATTCCTGCCCGAAAGCCTCTGTTACATCCCCCAGCACGCTCCGGACAACCCCCGGATCCGTTTCGGCAGGGCCGTTTCCGGAATCCGCGACCCAGCCCACCGTATGGACGGTTTCGGCCTCCCGGGTAAAGGCGAAGCCCAGCCCGATGGACAGCAAAATCGGAAACACGATGCCCCAGAAGAGGACGGCCGGCTGCCGGGTGACCTCCTTCGTGTGGGCAACGGTGAGATTGATGAACTGGGTGATGTTGATATAGGGTTTCATGTTATATAGTTGGAATCATTATTCACCCGGTGAGCCGTCTTCCGGTCATGGCCGTGAAAAGATCGTCCAGGGTTTTCCTGCGGCATTCCATGTTTTGCAGCCGGAGGCCCCGGGCATTGATGAAGTCGAAAAATTCCGGCAGTTGTTTTTCGATGCTGTCCACCGTGATGGCGGCCCGCCCGTTTTTCCCGTCCCAGCGGATGGGAAACGGGCATTCTTCTTCGATGCGGCTTCGGTGCAGATCCGGGTTTTCGAATGAAAAAGAAATGATCTTTGCGGATGTATCCCCCCTCAGCAGTTCCTCCAGGGTCCCCTCCCGGAGCACCTTGCCGTGGTCGATGATCATGATGGTGTCGCAAAGTTGTTCGGCTTCCTCCATGTAATGGGTGGTCAGCACCAAAGACGTGTCGGAGGCTTTTTTCAGATCCAGTAAAATCGACCAGATGTCGCGGCGGGCATTGGGGTCCAGTCCCGTGGTCGGCTCGTCCAGGAGCAGTACCCGCGGTCGGTTGATCAAAGCGATTCCCAGGGCCATGCGCTGTCTCTGCCCGCCGGAGAGGTTGATGGTATAGGCATTGGCTTTTTCCGTAAGGTTCACCATGTCCATGATTTCATGCACCCGGGTTATGCCGAGACCGTAGAACCCGGCGAACATCCGCAGGGTTTCCCGCACGGTCAGCCGGTCGATAAACCGGGTTTCCTGGAGGCTCAGGCCGATGGCATGGTGCAGGACGTCCTCGTTTCCCGCCCACGGAAGCCCCAGCACGCGGATCGCTCCCGTGTCCGGCGACTGGATCCCCTCGATCATCTCCACGAGGGTCGTCTTGCCTGCGCCGTTGGGGCCCAGCAGGGCGATGAACTCCCCGTCATCCACCGTCAGGTCGATCCCCTCCACCGCCCGGACCCGGCCGAAGGACTTGTATACGTTTTCTACTTCGATTACCGGCGCCATATCCCTGTTATCCGTACCGATTTCCGTATCGTCGTCTGTTGCATTATAACCTTTCATA
>SLPT01000125.1 GCA_007131845.1 Desulfobacteraceae bacterium
GAAGTAGATGACCAGTTTTCCGTCGCCGAAAATATCGAACTTATCGTCTCTCCACCCTTCCAGGATATACCAGTTCACCTCCTTGTCGAAATCAGCCCGTATATATGCACCCTTCATGTAGAAGTCCGGAACATAGGCAAAATGAAGTTCTTCACGCTGCACGAAATACATTGCATTGGGAAAGTGCCCCACACCGCCTGCATGATCCAGGTGAAGGTGGCTAAGCACCACGTACTTGATGTCTTCAGGCTTAACCCCCACGCTCTGCAACTGGTTTATTACCCATTGCTCCTCGGTCATGAACGGATCATAAACCGCCACGACGCCCCCCCAGTGCTTGTGCTTGTCCCGGGCGACTTCAAGTGCCATGCCGGTATCGTACAGGACATACCCATCGGGGTGCTCCACCAGGAAATAAGGCACCGGCACCTCAAAAGGCTCAAGCAGACCGCGTCCCATTGTAATGTTCTGCTTCTGGGTTTTCAGCGTACCACCTTCGAAAAAATACAGTTTCATGGCATTCCTCCTTCTTGGGGTGTGTACGGGTGATCCCGTCAGACCGGGGACCACGATAGTAAAACAGGCCTTTCCGAAAACATCCGTTGAACTGCCGCAACCTCTAAAACAAAGGATCGAAGCGGTGTCGGCGATTTTGCACCAAGTGCCTACCGGTCGCTCACCGGTCTTTCATAAATTTTCATAAACGCTTTTTTCAGGTCAGCCCTGAAATCGGGGTGAGCGATGCGGATTAGTGCTTCCGCACGCTGCGGAACGGATTTTCCGCGCAAATCCGCAATACCGTATTCCGTGACAATGTAATTGACATCCGCCCTTGTCGTTACGACTATTCCCCCCTCATCCACATGAGGGACAATCCGGGAAAGACTCCCCTTGGCTGCGGTGGAATGAAGGGCAAGTATTGAAATGCCTCCCCTGGACCATGCCGATCCACGTACAAAGTCGGCCTGGCCGCCCGTTCCGCTGAACTGCCTGTATCCGATCGACTCCGAGCAGACCTGGCCCGTCAGGTCAACCTGGATGGCAGAGTTCACGGAAACCATGTTGTCATTTTGGGCCACGCTTGCAGGATGGTTCGTGTAGCTGACGGGAAACATCTGAACCATGGGGTTGTTGTGAACGAACCGGTAGAGTTTTTCAGTTCACATAAAAAAAGTCGCCACCATCCGGTGGGGATGAAAGTTTTTGCGTGAACAATTGATGACGCCTTTTTCCACAAGGTCGACTACCCCGTCGGAAAACATCTCCGTGTGAATCCCCAGGTCTTGCTTGTCTTTCAGAAAACCCAAAATCGAATCGGGAACGGCCCCGATCCCCAGTTGAAGACAGGCACCGTCGCCGATAAGTTCTGCGCAGTACCCCCCTATTTTTTCATCGTTTTCTCCTATTTGCGGGGGCTGCAGAATGATTGGCCGGGAATCGCATTCAACGATATGATCGATTTTGGAAACATGGATAAAGGCATCACCCAGGGTTCTCGGCATATGGGGAGTGACCTCGGCAATGACGAGTTTTGCGCTTTCCGCGGCCGGCTTCGTATAGTCGACGGATACGCCGAATGAACAAAACCCGTGTTCATCGGGCGTGGACACCATGCACAAGGCAACGTCCACGGGAAGTATCCGGTCCGTAAACAGACGGGGAATCTGGCTGAAATGAGACGGAGTGAACACAGCCCTGCCCTCGTGAATAGCTTTCCGGGTCGTGGCGCCTGCAAAGAGGGAATTGTGAATGAAATGTTTGGCGTTTTCGGGCTGGCAATACTCCGAAGGGCCCATGGCGACCATGTGGACGATTTCCACGTTATCGTAAGCCTGCTTGTTGTCCACCATCGCCTTAACGAGCCGCTCCGGTGATCCGCACGCATGGCCGACGACAACGCGATCGCCTGAACGGATCCGGTTTACCGCTTCTTCCGGGGTGGTACACCTGCTTCTGTAGATTTCCTCCCAGTTCATAAGCCAATCCCCCCTGTTTGGTGTGATCCGGCAAATACAAAAGAAATACGGGGCAAATCCCCTGTTCCGGGCGGATATCCCTTGCCGGGATCAGACGGGGAACCGATCCGGTATCTGCAAAGTCGATGCACTCTCAAAAAATGAGCGATCTGACGGGTTTGAAAAACGTTGCGCTCTTACGGCTATATAAAAAAAGCGCAATAGCAAGGCGCATGCAATACTATAGAAAGCAGCGCGTCCGCCGTAAGAAAGTGGTGTCAGGGGTTAGGCACGGACGCCGGCACCGGGCTTTTTCCGATGCCGTCATTATTGATGGACCCGTAAAAAGTCGCGATCTGACGACTTTGCAAAAGGTCCAAGATCAAGGGTTGCGCAACGAAGAATGCAGCGTACCTGGCGTACGTAAAATTCTGAGAATTGCGCGCAGGCGCAGATATTGGACTTTTTCCATAGCCGTCAATATTGGACAAAGAAACTGGTCTGCCTGCCAGTCAACTTCCATTCCGCATGCCCCCGGCCGATAGCTGCATGGCCCGTTATTCCCGGGGTGCAACCCCGCAGAGATGAAAAGCGCAGTCCTTGTACTTTTCCATCTCCGCCAGCCGGAGAATCATGATTTTCTGGGCCTGCGGTGAGCCGGCGCCGTGGATGGATTCCGTGAGGTAGGAAACAGCGCCGGTTCCCATGGTGATGTTTTCGACGAGACGAAGCAGTCGAAGGCGATGGTCGCTGTCCACGCCTTCCCGGCCCGCCATATATTTTTTGATGTACCCCCCGATCTCGTCGTTCTGCTGATCGTCAAGCGAGGGCATTGTCACCAGCAGACCGCCGGCGATATCCTGGGCAAGCCTGGATATTTCAAAAGGAAA
>SLPT01000269.1 GCA_007131845.1 Desulfobacteraceae bacterium
AGATCCTTTTTTAAAAGATTCTATAGGCAATTTAACTATTCTTCCACAGATAGAAAATTCAATGGTTGCAAATAAAAATTGGGATCACAAGAAATTAATTTATTCAGCATTTTTAGCTGAAAATGACAAACAACTTCAGGAGAATTTATTAAGAGCAAAGAAAAAGGGTTTTAAATTTGGTAAGAAAAATAGAAAGATACTGGATGAAGGCGAACAACTACCAATTTTTAAAACTATTGTATCTGTTGAAAAATGGACTCCAGAGCTTATAAAAAAGAGAACTCACAACATTGCAAGTCTTGCATGGGACGAAATTGCACCTTGGTTATTTAATGAAGACGAACTCACTTAAACCATCATTAATCACACAACTAAAAAAAGCGGGTATTTATTTTCTTAAAATAGGTTATATACTCCACTTTTTTTGATCGAATGATGTAAGAACTTTTGTAAGGTTCCTATTTAGATATTTTATTGTTGATCAATTCTTAAGATCAAGATAATTGCACTTAGATTACAACGTTTTCAAGTTGGTTGATGAAGTTTATATGGAACCTCTCTTAATTTAATTTCTTCACCTAATCTAAATGAACTTCTTAGCATGCTTCTATCAAGTCATGTTTATTTCTCATCCAACAAATCCAAAAACGAATTATCATTCTCTAAAAAGTAAGTATCATCCTCTTCCCTTTTAGATCGAATAATATCAAATCCACCATTTGCATAGCTTTCAATTGTAGATTTCAGCTCTGTAATTTTTTTATCTACTTCTTCCTCTTCCAAGTTTTCTAAACTAAAGAAATCAATGTTGGTTTTTGCAAAAGCACCCATGATTACAAAATCAGCAATATCGACTGGTCTCCAGCTGTCAATTTTTATGAAGCTTTTCTTTTCGATTCCTTTTTCTAATGGAATTGAATAATCTCTTTTCATTCCTAATAAAGTTGCATAAATATACATCTCGTATCTGGTAGAAAAATATTTACCTTGCATCCATTTCTCTTCCTCACCCGCTGTACCCATTTTCGCGCCTTGCTCAATTGTGTAATCCAGAATCATATCATAGTACTTAGCATCATATTCTGGTTCTCTTAATTTTAGCTTTGCAAGTAAATCCATATCAATTCAGAGCTTTTATATTGGTAGATAATTTGTTTCTGTTACTTCTTTCGGACTCCGGCAAGTTGGGAGTAATCATGTAAACATTACCCAAATTTATGTCTTTACTATGCAATAGTTCATTTCTAAGATTCTCATTTTTGTAGAATTCTTTGCTCATGATGATACTTTGATTGTAAGTATTGCTTACTGTTTTGCAGAATCCAATTGTATAGTCATCGCCAAATACAGACATTGGAGCATCAGAAATAAGAGTGTATAAGTCTGTATCACGAGTGCTTTTTCTTGCGGAGATGATAGCCATGATTGTGGCTAATTTAATCAGAATGATGTTTCCAGTATTTAACTGAAATAACTGATTTCCTTCTTCATCCACTAACTCTGGGGTATAATTTCCATTGTATTCTCTAAGTTTTATGACCCCTCTTGCAGATAAATTATCCTGAGTCATACTCAGATAATGCTTATTCGCCTCTTCTTCCAAAGTTTGAACCAATTTATTAAAAACTCTTTCTCGTGTTGAAACCGCTGCTTCATGTAAATCTTTTGCGACTTTGTATTTCTCAAGTAATCCCTCGGGTACTTCACCAACTACAAGTTTATTGAACTGTTCGTCCAGGTTCTGAATCTGCTTTTCAAAAACTTTAATTTGAGTTTCGTACTGCCCAATGTATGTATTGAATCGTCTTGAATGTTCGTTTTGAGCCCTGAGCTCATTAACTATACCTTTGGCCTTTTCACTATCAATAGAAGTTTCAACAACAAGGTTCTCTACATTACTTGTAATTTCTTCTAAATCCTTTCTAAGATCAGATTTCTGTGTAATTAATTGTTGAATTCTGAGAAGTGTTTTATTGATGTCGTCATCAATGTGTGGAATCTTTTGCTCCTGATTTAAGCCAACATTGTAAAGATGCTTAAATGCTTTAGTAAAGTTATGCTTTGAAATATCTGATTGACTTAATTCTTTTGTTTTTTCAGTTGCGCGATCAATCAAACTTGCTATGCTTTTATAAGCTTCAGATCCTTCTTTGGCTTCCCTGTTACAAACAAGGCAATGTTCCTGTTCAAGCATTTTTTGTACATAGATGGGTTCAGGAACATTTAATGGTAGTCTTGTTTGGAGTTCTTTTATTACTTCATTTTCTAGCGCCAGTTTTGTTTTGAGCTCAACTGTTTTATTTAGCCTATCGTCTTCATACTTGCCGAACTTTTGATTGAACTCTTCGATTAAATTTTCAGTGCCTTTTAACACCCATGAATTTGTAAAGAGTTTTTTATGAAAGGTTAGCTGCTCATGTAGGAGCTGAGAATGAACTGAATTGTACTCTTTTTCAATACTCTTTCTATCATCATCTAACTCTTTAATCTTTTGGGCATCTTCAAGTTTTGCTAATAAGCTCTCACCTTTCTCTCTGGCTTTAGCGCTATTACCTTTTGCCTCTGCAAGTTGACCTTTTATTTCAGCCAATTTTCTTTCCAACTTTTCCCTTTCATGCTCTAAAGAATCACTCTGCCCTTTATTATCACTTAGAGATCGTTTCTTTTTTTTGAGTTCTTTATTTACTTGATTGTAAAGTTTTTCTGCTCGTGATGTTATGTCGTCAAATCGAGAAATATCTGACAATACATTAATAGCTCTGGTAAGAGTTTCTGAGTCTTTGAAGTCAATAATCTTTTCAACTTGTTCCCCCTGAAACCACATATATGGCTGAATGTTAT
>SLPT01000360.1 GCA_007131845.1 Desulfobacteraceae bacterium
CGCACCTGGGATGCTTTCTTGTAATAGGCATCGTAATACCCTGAGGAAAGCGCATAGGTGCCCAGCAGGATGCGGCGGCGGACTTCCGCGCCGAATCCTTTGGAGCGGGTTTCGGTATACATTTCCTTTAAATCGTTTTTAGCGGAAGCGTCCCGGAATCCGTATTTCACCCCGTCGTAGCGGGCCAGGTTGGAGCTGGCCTCCGCCGGGGCCACCAGATAGTAGGCGGCTACAGCATGGTGCGTGTGGGGCAGGGATATGTCGATACATGCGGCGCCGGCTGAACGGAAAATCTCCACGGCGCGGTTGACGGCGCCAGCCACCTCCGGATCGAGTCCTTCCGTTTCCATGTATTCGCGGGGGATGCCGATGGTCAGGCCGGTTATGTCGTCTGCGAACGCTTCCCGGTAGGCGGGGACCGGCCGGTCGATGGACGTGGAATCCCTTGGATCATAGCCGGCGATGGCTTCCAGGAGTATGGCCGCATCCTCCACATTTCCCGCGATGGGGCCGATCTGGTCCAGGGAGGAGGCAAATGCCACCAGTCCGTAGCGGGATACCCGGCCGTAGGTCGGTTTGACGCCCACCACCCCGCAGTGGGAGGCGGGCTGACGGATCGATCCGCCGGTATCGGAGCCGAGCGATCCGAGGCACATGTCGGCTGCCACCGCGGCCGCCGATCCCCCGCTTGACCCGCCCGGGATACGATTGGTGTTCCATGGGTTTTTCGTGATCTTGAATGCTGAATTTTCCGTGGAGGAACCCATGGCGAATTCGTCCATGTTGGTTTTGCCGACAAGAACGGCGCCTGCCTGCTTCAGCTTTTCCATCACCGTGGCATCGTAGGGGGGGATGAAGTCCGCAAGCATCCGGGATGCGCAGGTGGTGGGGTGCTCCCGGGTACAGATCAGATCCTTTACGGCAAGCGGGATACCGGTAAGCGGGCCCGCTTTTTTTTCCGCGATGGCTTGGTCCGCGGCTTCGGCCTGTCTGCGGGCGCTATCCGGACACAGGGTGATATAGGCATTCACGGCCGGCTCCACTTCGCCGATTCGTTCAAGAACCGACTCGGTGAGTTGGGCTGCGGAAATATTCCCGTCATCGAGTTGTTGTCTTGCTTCGTGAATGGACAGGGCAAAAAGCGGTTTGTCGGACATGGCGGATCGTGCTCCTGCTATTCAATGATTTTGGGGACGACAAAAAATCCGTCCTCGGATTCGGGGGCACCGACCAGGGCGTGGTCGCGCTCGAGGCTGCCTTGCTCCTCGTCTTCACGGAACGCGTTATTCGTGAAAACGGCATGGGCCGTGGGAACGATGCCTTCCGTATCGACCGATTTCAGCGATTCGATATATTCCAAAACCACGCCCAGCTGCCCGGCAAAACGCTCCAGATCTCCGGCGTCGATCTTCAGGCGCGCGAGGTCTGCCACGTGCCGCACTTCGTCTGTGGATATTTTCATTTACCCTCCCTTTCTAATCGTGGTCTCCGCTCAGCAGGATAGCGTCAACCCCGGCCTGTTGCAGCCTTGCCAGGTCTCTGGCGGCCTGCTCCCGGTCGCGGTATGGCCCGATGCGGACACGGGACCATTTCCCCCGTCCTTCGACGATGGCCTGCTGGGTATAGGCCGGATACCCGCGTTCCTTGAATTTATCGCGCACGGTATCGGCTTTTTCCCTATCCTGGAGGGATGCCACTTGTATGACCCAGCCCCCGCCGGAGGGATCCCAGCGGAGTCCCGTATCGGAGATCTCCCGGGATTCGGCGGCCGCGGTACGCCGATCTGCCGATCCCGGCCTGTCCGATGGTCTGTCCGGCGTCCGGTCGGGGGCCTCTCTTTGAACAGTGCGTGCGCCGCTATCTTCCTCGCTGATGCCTGCTATGGTTACCGAGTCCGGAATGTTTTTTTCAAACCGTGGAGAAATCCGTCGTAGCGGCATTTCCTCTTCGGAAAACACGGTTGCCCGGTTGTCTCTTAGTTTTTCATAAAAGTCGAAATCGGTTTCCGGGACCGGCGAGGCGGGGTTTCGGCCGGTTTCCCCGGCAGTGTTTTCGGCCAGGACACTGCTCTGGAGCTGGCCCAGCTTCTGGTTGAGATCTTCCATGTCGAAGCGAACCGGCATGGTATTGCGCCCAACGAGCACTCCGATGAAGAACATGCATCCGCATGCCAGGAAAAAAAGCATCCATGCGGATGCACCCGGCCCGGGGCCTCCGGTTTTCTTGCGGCTTGCTGGTGCTTTCTGGTTCATGGCTGCCTACATGGTTTCAGGTGATTCGACGCCCAGAAGCGTCAGGCCGTTTCCGATGACACGCCGCACGGCCGTCACCAGGCAGAGGCGGTCCCGGCAGAGCTGCCGGTCGTCAGTCAGGACCCGGTGTTTATTGTAGTACGCATGGAACGCGGATGCAAGATCCATCAGGTAGTAGGCGATCCGGTGGGGCTCCATCATTTCCGCGGCCCCGGCGATGGTCTCCGGGTACCGGACGATTTGCTTCATGAGCTGTATTTCTTCCGGTTCACTCAGCATCGAAAGGGGTGCATCCGCTATATCGTCTGCTGAAATGTCATGCTCCGCGGCTGCCTTTTTCATGATGCTCGATATCCGGGCATAGACGTACTGGACATAATATACCGGGTTGTCATTGGTTTTCTTTTTTGCCAGCTCAAGATCAAAATCGAGCGGGCTTTCGTGGTGCCGCGTCAGGAAAATGAAGCGGGCGGCATCCTTTCCCACTTCATCAATCACTTCGCGCAGGGTGACGAACTGCCCGGCCCGCGTGGACATGGAAACCGGCTGCCCGCCCCGCACCAGGTTCACCAGGTGGGCCA
>SLPT01000289.1 GCA_007131845.1 Desulfobacteraceae bacterium
CCTGACTTCCTCCTTAACCCCCACAACAACCTTGAAAAGGATGGTCAGCACAAGAAAACCGATTGCATAAACGCCAAGCGATATCAGCACCTCCGGAACCGTCGGAATGTATTCGTTGACCTCGTGGAGCGGGTTGGGAATGAAGCCGCCGGAGATCAGGCCAAGTCCCTTATCGATCCAGGATCCGAAAAAAATGAAGATACATGCCAGTCCGAGTACGTATTCATTTTTCCGTCCCGACGGAATGACCAGCAGAACAGCTGCTGTCATGAGCATCAGAAGCGAAGACCACATCCAGGGAACCAGCGCGCCTTTTCCATCGAGCCCGAAGAAGAGATACAGCTTGTGATCCATGTGCTCCGGAATCTGGCTGTAGAATGTGACGAAAATTTCACAAAAAAACAGAAACAGGCTTGCGATGGTCGCGTAGCAGACGATCACGGCAAGCTTCTGGATCGGCTTTTTCCCCACATCGAAATTGGTGAACTTACGCAGGATGAAGCTCAGAAGAATCAAAAATGCCGGGCCCGCTGCAAACGCAGAGGCGAGAAACTTGGGCGCCAGTACCGCCGTAAGCCAGAAACCCCTGCCCGGAAGACCGGAGTACAAAAACGCTGTGACGGTATGAATGCTGACCGCAAACGGGATCGACAGGTAAATAAGCGGCATGAGCCATTTTTCGGGGGGAACGCCCTCTTTTTCAGCGGACAGTACATTCCATCCAATGATGATATTCAAAAACAGATACCCGTTGAGGACGATCATATCCCAGAACAGCATGGATTGCGGCGTCGGATAAAGGATCACGTTCAACAGCCGCTGCGGCTGCCCGAGATCGACAATAATGAACAAAAGGCACATGAGAACGGCGGATACGGCCAGAAACTCCCCGAGAACCGTCATTTTGCCGAACTCTTTGTGGTCGTGAAGGTAATAGGGGATTACCAGCATCACGGCGGACGCCGCGACACCCACCAGGAAGGTGAACTGTGCAATGTAAAATCCCCACGTGACGTCCCGGTTCATCCCGGTAATCCCAAGGCCGGAAACAAGCTGCTGCAGGTAGAACAGAAACCCGATGCCGATCACTACCAGCAGCCCCAGAATCAGTATGTAGTATGTTTTGCTTCCACTCAGCGCTTTTTCTAGCATAGCTCCCTCATACGATGATCATATGATGTAAAAAACGGAAGGCAGGGTGCCCAGTTCCGCCTTACGGGTGATGGCATGATATTCCGCCAGCAGTTTCCGGATATCCGATGACGGATCTTCCAGGTCGCCGAAGATCAGTGCCCCGTTGGACGCCTCGACACATGCCGGTATCTCGCCCCTTGCCAATCTTTCCGCACAGAAGTTGCATTTTTCCACGACCCCCTTGGTGCGAAGCGTAAAATCGGGGTTTATTTCCTCTATGGCTTCTCTCGGATCCCGGAAATTGAAACTTCTTGCCCCGAAAGGGCATCCCGCCATGCAGAAACGGCAGCCGATGCACCGATGGAAGTCCATCAATACAAGGCCGTCGGACTCGCGCTTGAACGTCGCCTGGGTGGGACAGACCCGGACACAGGGCGGATGGTTGCAGTGGTTGCACAAGACCGGAATTTCAGTCCGCTTGAGATGGTCTGAGACGTACTGGAGGTCCTGCTCGATAAATGCGTTTTTAAAGGGAGTCGGCCAGATCCACTTGATTTCATGGTTTTTGGCGCCGAATTTTCCGACGAAATCGGGTACGTTGTGTTCCTTGTGACATACCCGCTGCATATCCCGGTTGATCCGGGCGGTAATCTTACGGGTATCGATGACAAGTCCCCATCTTTCCGCCTTCAGGGCCTCGTCCCGGCTTTTGTATTTCGGGCTGCCGGATGCATCTTCCGCAGTCGTGGCAGACCTCGGAGTAATCCCGATCAGCATGGAGCCTGCTGCTACGCCGAGAACTGAATATCCGGCGGTTTTCAGGAATTTTCGTCTGCTGTTTTCCATCAGTTGTTCTCCTCCGGGTATGTGTGACAGTCCCAGCAGTAAGGATCTACCGAGACGTAATCGTGACAGCGGTCACAGAAATCCGCCTTGTTGGAGTGGCAGTCCATGCAGTTACTGGTGAGGCTCGCAACATGCTCTTCGCCGTCTTTTGCCACATAAATCCTGTTTCCGTTGCGTACGACCTCATCCCGCCACTCGTTGAGCAGCTGCATGTGTTCCCGGGTCATGAAATCCGTATCTTCAATACACGTTTCGGCCTCTTGCGCCTTTTCTGTGAGTTCAAGTTCCGGAGCGGGCGTCTTTGCACCCATGTTGTACCAGAACGGAAACGCAAGGATCACAAAGAAAATGACCAGGCCGGTGACAATCTTTGGCTTATCATACATCGGCTTCCACCTCCGTTTCATCGGTCAGGGGTTCGAAGCGAAGGTTGGTGGTGCGTTCAATTTCACCGTCCATTACCAGCGCGTTCCCCACAAGCTCGTGCACTCCGCATACGTCAACACCGGGTACCCAGTATTCCATCAGGGGAGGCAGTGCCGCCCGGTCGATGGCGCAGACGCACGACAGCATATTCACGCCGAATTTTTCATGGACATACCGGACAGCGTTTGCCCTCGGCAGGCCGCCGCGCAGGCGGAGTTCCATGATCTCTTCCGTATTGAGCCCCGATCCCGAGCCACAGCAGAAAGTCTGCTCCCGGATGGTGCTTTCGGGCATTTCATAAAAATTATTGCACACGGCATCGAGAACATACCGAGGCTCTTCGAAAAGCCCCATAGCCCGGGCCGGGTTGCAGGAATCGTGGTATGTCACCTTGTACATGTCGTTCCGGGAAGGATCCAG
>SLPT01000319.1 GCA_007131845.1 Desulfobacteraceae bacterium
AACCGGGGATCGATTTGCCCCAACCCTGCGGCCCGGCGCACCACTTCAGCCGCCGCAGGCCACAGGGCCGCTGGCTTGTGCATGCTTTCGTAGTAGAAACCCGCCGGCATGAACCGATCGAACCGGTCCAGGAAGGCAAGCGGATCGTTTCGGGCGGTGAAATACACGTTTTGCTCTTCCACGGTCATGGCTTCCCGGAGCACTGCGGTTTCGGCTGCCGTGTTGGGAATGTTTCCGATTGTCAGAAACGTGTTGGCGCAGATGCCATCGAGGCTGAAAAGCCCGCGCGGCCTGTGGTATTTCATGCTCCTGGAGAAGATGCGAACCCCTTGGGCATACAGCGCGGTGGCCACGCTGTCCCCGGCAACACCGTGGCGGGTGTGTCCCTTGTAGGTAAAACCGATCCGCTTTGCCGGATCGATTCGCAGCGTCGGAAGTCCTTCCAGCCTTTTCATTGGATTTTCCCTGCGCCTGAAGCCTGACCGGTCCCTTGCCGGGCGGACTCTTGCGGTTCTTGTACCTGCCTGTTGATCCGGGTATCGCGGTATATCGTAAACCACGTACCGCACCCCAGGCGATGACACCACCACTCCTTCACGACCCCCTCCGTGCAGGCGGAGCCGTGAACGTAGTCATACCAATCGGCGGAACCAAGCTCCCGGTCATCCGGATACGGTCCCTTGTCCTCTCCGCCGTAGCGAAACTCGTAGCCGTTTCGATTCCCGCACAAAGGACATTGGATCAGAAGCGACATATCATTTTCTCAGTTATCGGGTGTATACAGTACCGGCGCCGCGGTTTCCCCCATCAGCCGATGGTTTTCGAACCGGTTCAGGGCAAAGGGCGCAAGGCGTTCCGGGCACCGGTTTTCCGCCAGGTAGCGGGCCATATATCGGCCCGCGGCCGTGGACGACTTGAATCCGAAATAGCCCCATCCGCAATTGATGAAAAATCCGTCCGCCGGCAGGTTGCCGTCCATGATCGGGGCCATGTCCGGGGTCATATCGGCAAGCCCCGCCCACGAGCGCATGAATTTCACCCCGGCCAGGCACGGGAACAGCTCCACCAGCGCCTCCGCCTGGTGTTTGATATACCCGGCGGAGGTCCGGGTGGTGGTATTGGGCCAGGGATCCATGTGTGCGCCGGTGGCGATTTCGCCTTTCAGGGTCTGGTTGGCATACACATGGTACGCACCGGATGAAACGACATTCCGGAAAACCGGCTTTAAGGGCTGGGTCACCATGGCCTGGATGGTCAACACGGATACCGGGAGTTTCAGCCCGGTCATCCGGTGGACGAGACCGGCCGTATAGCCGCCGGCCGATACCAGAACCCTCGGCGTTCGGATCATACCGGCGGATGTCTGCACACCGGTTACCTTCCCGTTTTTCGTCTCGATGCCCAGGGCTTCGGTTCTCTGGTGAATGTGGACGCCCTGGCGGAGCGCGCCCCGGGCCAGTCCCCAGACCACCGCGTCGTGACGGACGATCCCGCCGGGCGGATGGAACATGGCGCCATGGACGGGATGGGTGATGGCATCGGACATGTTGAGCGCCGGCAGCCGCCTGGCTGTCTCCTCCCTGTCCAGGATGCGGCTTTCCACCCCCAGAAAACGGGCGGTGGCGACGTTGGTCCGTGCCGCCTTTATGGCCGCCTCGCTATGGAGCAGGTTCATGTTGCCGCAGTTGTAGAACATGAGGTTGAAATCCAGCTCGCGGGTCAGCACGGGCCACAGCTCGAGTGCCTCCTTGTAAAGCGGTACATTTTCGGATGTCCGCTGGTTGGCCCGCACGATGGCCGTGTTGCGTCCGGCGCCCCCGTAGCCCACGAAATTCCGCTCCAGCACCGCCACGCTTTTCATGCCGTGCTCCCGTGCCAGAAACCAGGCGGTGGCCAGGTTGTGCAGGCCGCCGCCGATGAGTACGGCATCGTAGACCGTCTGCAAAGGCGGGTTTTTATCCGGTAGTATGCTCCGCCTGGACGCCATGGGACTCCGCTCCGTTTACTGGTTGAACACTTTGCCTAAGTTGGCCGTGGTCAGGGGATCGTCGCGATACATGGACAGGCCCATATTCTGGATCGACTTAAAGCCCCTTTCGTCGTATTCCGGCATGACGATCTCCGGCGCGTCCGCCGCCGTTGTCTCCGGCAGGATCTCGATGCACCGCTTCAACTTGTAGACGGAAAAATCGACCAGGTGCAGCAGAAAGGCAAAGGCGTGCCGGATCATGTGCATTTCATACTTTCTGCACAGGGCGTAGCCGTTTTTCGCATCCTGGAACGCTTTGTCCGTGGGGTGCTCCTCGTTTGTGGTACACCCGCTCTGGCAGGTCGGGATATCCAGGATCATGTTCAGGTGCGCCTGGAGAATGTTGAGCAGGGTGTGGCTCAGGCATCCGTAGTCCGGATTGTAGTCCATGGACGGATTGGCGATGGTCGGAAAACCCGCATGGATGCAGATCACACCCGGATTGAGCAACTGGGCGGCGCAGACGCCGAACAGGACCTCGGCCTGGGTCACGGATATGACCCCGTTGTAGCAGTAAGGCGCGCTGATTCCGGCCATGGGCATGGCGGATATGAAAACGGGCAGGCCGGCTTTGACCACCCGGACGAATGCCTCGGAAAAATTCTCGTTAACCGCCATGGGGGGCCGGGTCAGGCAGAAGACGATCATGAGGTTGTTTCGCTCGGCCGCGATTTCCTTGGCCCGCTGAATGCCCTTTTCGGACTGCAGGGAAAGGTAAATCGGTTTGGAGCATTCCCGGTGCATGATTTCCAGCTGCTCGACTTCATCCTTTAGTTTGACGGCCCGTCCCATG
>SLPT01000244.1 GCA_007131845.1 Desulfobacteraceae bacterium
AGGAACAGGCCGGCCGATTCCGGGCTTCGATCCAGGCGGCCCGTGATGACTTTCAACAAAACATTGACAACGGATCCGAAGTGGCATGCAAACGCCAGGTCGCGGTCGATACCCTGGTAGAAATCGGCGTATTTTTCATATCGCAGGGCAGCCCGCTTTTCAAAAAAGCCGATGACATGCTCCCGGAAACCGGGATGCCCCGACCCCCCGGCTATTGCTTCTGCAAACCGCTTGTTTGAAAACAGGGCCATCACAGTGAGGTAATCGTCAAGCGCTTCGAGTGTATACGGATGACATCCGGAGGTATCGATATCGATGCCGGCGAGTTCGTCGACCTGCCATATCTCCTCGCACAGACGGTCGATGACCGCGAGTACGATCTCGTCCTTGTTGCTGAAATAAAAATACACGTTGCCGATGGAGGTTTTCGCCCTTGCCGCGACATCGTTCATGGTGGTGGCGAGAAAACCCTTTTCCGCGATAAGCGCCTCGGCGGCTTCCAGGATTTCACGCCTTCGTTGGTCGACCCGCTTCTGCATGCGGGGTGTTCGTCGATACGCCATATGACGTTCCTTTTGCTATAACTAACGTATGTGATTTGAAATCAGAATGTTATTCCGCTCAATCCGTTGCTCCCCAATCTGAATTCTGGTTACTGTTTCACCATTTACAGCAAACGCCATACCCTTAAAGAATTGCGCGCTCTCTAATCCCGGACTTTTTGAAAATTAAATAATCACAGCCCTTCCAGTGTCCTTACAAGCAAAAATACGGGTTGCCACTAAATATAGAACACAATTCTTTTCTTTGCAACAACAAACAACCGGAACTTCCGGCGCACGATTATTTCCGGATCAATCCAACCGGTATTTTTTGATTATTTGACGGCTTTGCAAAAAGTCCGATCTCCGGTACGCCCAACGCCCCGAAACTTCACGCATGCTAAATCATCCTGAATTCTGAGCCATTTCGCAAACAATGACTTTGAACGTTTATCGCCGGGTATCGGTTTTTTAAGAGTGCATCGGCTTTTATGATCTTGAAATCTGCATTAAACAATGTTAGACGATCCTTATACCATCTGAAATCCATGTAAAAAACAACTCTGTCCTAAACCGGGCTCAGGTCTATACTAACGGGCATCGGACCTGCAACATCCGAGTGCAGCTGATTCCCTTTAAGGACGGGTACTATGAACATCCTGATCATCGACGATGATGATACAACCATTGCCCTCCTGAACCGTATCCTTGAAAAAGAAGGGTTCCAGGTCTGTCAGGCACAAAACGGCATGAACGCCCTGGAACGGATACAAATTTCCCGCCCGGATCTTATCATCTCGGACATCGTGATGCCCGAACTTGACGGATTCCGCCTGTTCGGGATGCTTCAGGAATCTTCTGCCAC
The DNA here is from genome assembly GCA_007131845.1 of Desulfobacteraceae bacterium. GTDB lineage: Bacteria > Desulfobacterota > Desulfobacteria > Desulfobacterales > Desulfosalsimonadaceae > B1SED10-16. Next base: position 1,408 of record SLPT01000244.1, read on the forward strand.
CTCGGACATCCCCTTCATCTTTCTTTCGGCAAAAGACGACCCCGTCGACCAGCTGAGGGGGCTCCGGATGGGCGCCAATGAGTATTTGGTGAAACCTTTCAAAGCATCCGATGTTTTGAACACCGTCGACAAGGTCCTTGAAAAGGCCGCAAGATCAAGGGGCCTGAAGGCGGACATGGATATCGGGGGCAAACTCGCTTTGATCAGCCTCATCGATGTCATCCAGTTGATTGAAGCAAATGAAAAAACCGGTGAACTGGCTGTCACTTCGCCATACGGAGAAAAAATCGGGTCCGTTTTTCTGTCAAACGGGCAGGTGATCGACGCGGTTACCAAACAACTTGAAGGCGAGGAGGCTTTTTTTGAGCTGGCATCCCGAAGCGACGGTTTTTTCGATTTCTCCATCCGTGAGATAACCCCGGCAGACAAAATCAAAAAAGAAACCATTGCACTGGCTCTCGAAGCCTCCAGGCTTAACGACGAAGCTGCCGAGCTGAGGTATTGGGCGGGGGATATGGAAAAAACGCTTTCCGTTGGTACAGTGAATCTGCCGGGCCATCTCAGCGAGCGTTTTCCCGAAGAAACACTGAACCGGATAATGCACCTCATCGAAGCGGGCAAAACCGTCAGGGAAATTCTGGGAAACGCGGGAATAAGCAGTACGCGGGCAGCAGGCATACTGGCGGGCTTGATCAACTGCGGGGCGGTTGTTGAGTCGAAAAAAACAAATGGTGAAACAGCGAACGCCGCCACTATGAATCCCGGGGTGTATAAACAAGAAGCCCTTGTCAAGGGAAGCCTCGTCAAGCTTCTCCGGCGCATGGAAAACAAGTCCTTTACCGGAGCCATCAACATATACGGGCGCTCGCAGCCGGCGGCCATATACGTTGAACAGGGGCGCATCGTCAATGCGGTACATGGAAAAACATGCGGCAAAAAGGCGTTTTTCAGAATTCTGGCCGAACGCGGCGGCACCGTCAAGGCGGCGGATCAATCCGTGAAAACGCAAAACGAATCCGAGCCCCTCATCAATAGAGCCCTGGACAGATCCCTGGACAGATCCCTGAACGAATCCCTGGGCGAATCCCTGAACGAGTTGATCAATAGGGCGGAGGAGGAGCTTGCCTGGAAAAAAAACCTACCCGCGGTTTTTTACCGAAAGCAGGTGATTTTTAACGATGGCGGTGAAAAAGGCCTTGATATCCCACGAAACGATACCGCCAGAAACAACCTGCTTCAGGCAGTCGGGTACAATTGCGCCATGCAGGACATACTGGAGGCAAGCCCCCTGCCCGACCTGGAAACCTGGCAGCTTGTAAAAGACTGGCACGAAGCGGGAATCCTGCATTTTAGCGACATATAAGCAGGAAATCCGCTCGATTCCTACTTCTTCTCCCGGATTTCATAGATCGTGCCGCCGCTGCCGTCGGATACTTCCCGGATCTCCCAGTACTTGTCCCGAACCAGCATCATGGGCGTGACGATCTTGGTGTAGGCTTTTTCCATTTCATCGATGTATTCCAGGATTTTTTCTTTGTCGGGAGGGTCGGCGGACACAGCATCCCGCACCATTTGCATGTTGATGGAAAGCGTCATCAGCGGCGTATTGATTTTATCGCTCAGCCCGCCGGTTATCTTCTTGATGGTATTGAGTTTCTGCATTTCCAGCGTGCGGGTCACATTGTGGGCAATCCCCTGAAAAGTGGGGGCGCCTGTGTGGGCGCTGGTTTCCGCAACCGCGTTGATAACCACATCGATTTCCTGGCCGTCCGCCACTTTCCACTTGACAAGCTGCTGCGCGTTGCCCTTTTCCTCCACCTTTTTGAGCAGCCGTTCCCGCTGTTGGGGATTCACGTAAAGATCCCGGATATTGAGCTTTCGAAAATCGCCTTTTACGCCCAGCAGCTTCTTCCCGGCGGGATTGAGATCCAGAAAACTGCCCGCCTTGTCCACCCGGTAGATCATATCACTGGAATTCTTAATAATACTTGCAAGCTTGCGCCGTTCTTCCTCCAGTTCAAGCTCCCGGTTTTTCAACTCGGTAATATCGATGAGCGTGTGGTCGATACTGCGCGGCATGCCGCGGCCCCGCTCCACGAACAGGGTGTTGCCCATGTCCCGCACCCATCGGACCTGCCGATCGTTGCGGACGATCATGTACTCCATTTCGGCATTTTCATAGGTATCGGGAAACCCATTATAGAATTCCATCACCTGCGGAAGAAAATCCGGGTGGACGAAATCGAACAAGTGCATGCTGCCGTTCATGAGCTCCTTGATCGAACAGCCCAGCAGGGCTTCCACGTACCGGTTGACCATAAGGATGTCGTTGCAGTCGTAGGGGGAAAACGATATCAACACGCTTTCCGTGGCGTCCAGATGACTGCGCACCCGGCGGTTATCCCGCTGCAGCTCGATGACGTGGTCCTGAAAATCCGTGATATCATGAAGAGAGCAACAGATTCCGGGGGCTTTGGCATATACCCCGCGCAAGTCGATGGAATCGGCATGAAGACGAACCCAGCGCCCCGCGCTTTTATGACGCTCCAGGCGAAAATCGACGGCGCCCGATGATGCAACGTCAATATGGCGCAGGTATTCCGACACCGGCACGCGCTCGGATTCGGGAACCAGGTCGAGAAATCTGCAGCCGATAATCTCGCTCCGGTTCTTTCCCGCCATCTCGCAAAGCGCAGTATTGGCATAGATAATCCGCCCCCTGGCCAGCACCGCCACCCCTTCGGTGATCATGGACAGCAGATTGCGAAACGGCACGGGATTGGCTGATGGATATTTGTCGTCGTAGCTCTCGGGTATCATGGTGCAAATATGTATAAAGGCGCATGGGATGTCAAGTAACTTCGTTCCGGAAATCAGGGTGTTTCATCCCTTCGACAAATCCGGTCTTTCTCCTTGACACTTTAAGTAGGCTGTTCTACCTCTTGAGAAGGAAGAAAGCCCGATCCTGCACGGATTCACGCAATCCATAAACACCGGAGGAAAACAGCGCCATGAACCATGCAAGCGCAAACGACAGGCTGATCATCGCCAACTGCAGCGGCTTTTACGGGGACCGGATCGACGCGGCAAAGGAAATGGTGGAAGGCGGGCCGATTCACGTGCTGAGCGGGGATTACCTGGCCGAACTGACCATGGCGATTCTCAAAAAGGACGCACTCAAAGATCCCGGCCTGGGATACGCACGCACCTTCCTCCGTCAGATGGAAGCGGTCATGGGTCCGTGCCTGGACCGGAAGATCCGCGTGGTCTCCAATGCCGGGGGCCTGCATCCGTCGGCCATGGCGGAAAAACTTCATGAAATTGCCGGAAAACTGGGCCTGCATCCAACAATCGCCTGCATCACCGGGGATGATCTGATGGACCGCCTGGATGAACTGCACGACAAGGGAGAAGCCTTCATCCACATGGACAGGGGCATCGGCCTGAATGAGGCCGGCGCCGTACCCATTACCGCCAACGCCTACCTGGGAGGCTGGGGTATCGCCGCCGCCCTGGCGGAGGGCGCCGATATCGTGATCTGCGGCCGGGTGGCGGATGCGGCGCTGGTTGCCGGGCCCGCCGCATGGCATTTCGGGTGGGCGAAGGACGACTGGGACCGGCTCGCCGGCGCCTACGCGGCCGGCCACATCATCGAGTGCGGCGCACAGGCCACGGGGGGCAACTATTCCTTTATCGACGAGGTCCCTACCTACAAAAATATCGGTTTTCCCATCGCCGAGATATTCGAAGACGGGCGCTTTGTCATCACCAAGCACCCGGGTACCGGCGGCGTCGTCTCCACCGGAACGCTCACGGCTCAACTTCTTTACGAAATTCGCGAACCGGGATACCTTACGCCGGATGTCACGGTGCGCCTCGACACCCTGAAACTCGTTCAGGAAGGACCCGACCGGGTATTGGCATCGGGCACGAAGGGCGAGCCGGCGCCGGAGACCACCAAAGTCTGCATCAACATCGCCGGGGGATACCGAAGCGCCATGACGCTGATCCTTACGGGGCTCGACATCGAAAAGAAGGCAAAGGCCATAGAAGAGACTTTATTTGCCTCCCTCGGCGGAAAGCAGCAGTTTGAAGGCGCCGACGTCCGGCTCATCCGGCAGGACAAGGAAGACCCGTCCACCAACGAAGAGGCCTTTGCCTACCTTCAGATCACCGTGACCGACCCGGACGAGAAGAAGGTCGCCCCCTTTTCCCGCCGGTTCGTCGAGCTCACCCTGGCCAGCATCCCGGGATTCACCCCCACTGGGCCCCCGTCGAGACCGTCGCAGGTCATCGTCCACTGGCCGAGCCTCGTTTCCAAGGTCCATCTCCGGCAACGTGTACATATCGGAGACAAAACCGTCACCGTGGAGGAGGCGGCTCCCGCAGGCGGCAGCAAAGAACCTGTCCGACCGTATGCGCCTCAGATGCCTGATCATACCGACGGACCGACCGTTCGGCTTCCGCTGGGCCGGGTTTTCGCAACCCGCTCCGGCGACAAAGGCGGGAACGCCAATCTGGGCATCTGGGCGAAAACACCCGAAGCCTATTCATTTCTGCAGGCGTTTTTAACAACGGAAAAGCTGAAGGAACTGCTTCCGGACTGTGCCGCCTATGAAATCGAAAGATATCATCTTCCCAACCTACTGGCACTCAACTTTTACATCCGGGGCATCCTGGGAGACGGGGCGGCCGCATCCCTGCGCATCGACCCCCAGGGCAAGACGCTTGGCGAATACCTGCGGGCCCGGGTCATCGACATGCCCGAAGCGATCGTTTTGAAAACCAGATAGCAGCCGCCGCCAGGTTCAGCGCTGCCGGAAGCACCTGAATGGAGGCCAGCTTCAGGTGCATCAAAACGAGCCAGAAAATGCAAAGCGCTGCGGCATTCAGGACGAACACCGCAGCGCCTTGCATTATGGACGTTGATATTATTTTATTCCGACAATGCCGCGTGCGCGGCTGCGAGCCGGGCGATGGGCACCCGGAAGGGGGAGCATGAAACGTAGTTCAACCCGAGCCGGTGGCAAAGATCAATCGACTTAGGATCTCCGCCGTGCTCGCCGCAGATGCCGCATTCCAGCTCCGGATGAACGCTGCGGCCCCGCTTAACGCCGATTTCCATCAGTGCGCCCACGCCTTCGTTATCGATGGTGGAAAAGGGGTTGAACGGAAGGATCCCGGTTTCCAGGTATTCCACGAGAAAACCGGCCTCGGCGTCATCACGGGAGATGCCGAACGTCGTCTGCGTCAGATCATTGGTGCCGAACGAGAAAAACTCCGCCTTTTCTGCAATCTCGTTTGCGGTCAGCGCGGCCCGGGGGATTTCGATCATGGTGCCGAACTTGTAGTCGATCTGCATATTGTGTTCGTACATGATCTTCTGTGCTTCAGTCTCGAGCGTTTCTCGCTGTTTGGCAAGCTCGTTGACATGACAGGTCAGGGGAATCATGATCTTCGGGAACACGGCAACCCCTTCTTTGGCCACTTCGCAGGCGGCCTCGAAAATGGCGCGGATCTGCATGACCGTTAGCGCGGGGATCCGGATGCCCAGGCGAACACCGCGCAGGCCCAGCATGGGATTGGACTCGTGGAGGCTCTCCGCACGCTGGAGAAGCTGCTCTTTTTCCCGGATCATTCGCAGAATCTCATCGATATCCGACATGTTGGCGGCATGCTTCAGCCGGATTTTCAAGTCAGCCAACTCCCGGATCAGGTCGAAGGAGTTGGGCAGAAACTCGTGCAGCGGCGGGTCGATGAGCCGGATGATGACCGGCAGGCCGTCCATGGTCCGGAACAGGCCGGCAAAATCTTCCTTCTGAAAGGGAAGCAGGGCATCCAGGGCCTCTTTCTGGTCCACGGGGCGATCCGTCATGATCATTTTCTGGACGATGGGAAGCCGTTCGGACTCGAAAAACATATGCTCGGTTCGGCACAAGCCAATCCCCTGGGCACCGTACTCGCGGGCACGCTGCGCATCTCTGGGATAATCGGCATTGGCCCAAACCCCGAGACGCCGGAACCCATCCGCCCATTCCAGGAGCTTGATCAGCCAGGGATCCTTGATGTCCGGGATCATGGTATCGATTTTTCCGGTATAGACCTCCCCGCTGGTGCCGTCGATGGAGAGCCAGTCCCCCTCGTTGATGACCTTTTCGCCCACGGTCATTTTCCGCTTGTTGATCTCGATGCTCAGCTCAGATGCCCCGACCACGGCGGGCTTTCCGAACTGACGGGCCACAAGGGCCGCATGGCTGGTGCGTCCGCCCCGGCTGGTCAGAATTCCTTCCGCCGCCAGCATGCCGTGTACGTCGTCGGGCTTTGTTTCAGGGCGCACCATGATGACATTCTTCCCCTCTTTCTTGACCCAGTCGACCACCATGTCGGCGTCGAACGCAGCCAGGCCGCAGGCTGCCCCCGGGGAAACATTGAGTCCCTTTGCCAGCAGTCGCCCCTGACTACGGGCCTTTTTGGTGGAATCCGGGTCGAACTGGGGATGGAGGAAAAAGTCCACCTGCTCCGGAGTCACGCGCATCACGGCTTCTTTCTGATTAATCAGCCCTTCTTCGGCCATGTCAACGGCGATGCGAACAGCGGCCCGGGCCGTCCGTTTGCCGTCGCGCGTCTGGAGCATCCAGAGCTTGCCCTTTTCAATGGTGAACTCCACGTCCTGCATTTCGCGGTAGTAATTTTCCAACTTCCGCGCGATGGTCGCAAATTCGTTATAGGCATCGGGCATTTCCTTTTCCATCTCGGCAAGATCCTTGGTCATCCGGGTGCCGGCCACCACGTCCTCGCCCTGGGCGTTGACCAGGTAATCGCCTTCCAGCTTGTTGTCGCCGGTGTAGCCGTTGCGGGTCATGGCCACGCCCGTTGCCGAATCATTGCCCATGTTGCCGAATACCATGGTAACAATGGAAACCGCGGTGCCGAGATCGTGGGGGATGCCGGCGGCGGCCCGGTAGTCGACCGCCCGCTTGCCGTTCCAGCTCTTGAATACGGCTTCCGTGGCGAGCTTGAGCTGAATGGTCGGATCGGTGGGAAAGTCATGATGGGTGTAATGGCGATAGATTCCCTTGAACTCACGGGTGACGACCTTCCAGTCATCCGCCGTCAGGTCTGCATCGTTTTTGGCGCCGGCTTTCCGGCGGGCCTCGGTGATAACATCTTCGAAGACCTCGTCCCGGACGCCCATGACCACGGAGCCGAACATCTGGATCAGCCGCCGGTAGGAATCAAAGACAAACCGTGGATCATCGGTCAGACGAATCATTCCCTGGGCTGTTTCGTCGTTTAGTCCGATGTTCAATACCGTGTCCATCATGCCGGGCATGGAAAACTTGGCGCCGGACCGGCAGGAGACCAGGAGCGGACGGTCCGGGTCGCCCAGGACCTTGCCGGTGGATTTCTCGACGGCCTTAAGGGCTTCGAGTTCCTGGTCCCACATGCCTTCGGGGAGCATGGCACCCTTGGACAGGTATTCGTTGCACGCTTCCGTGGTGACGGTAAACCCGGGAGGAACCGGGATGCCCAGCCGCACCATTTCCGCAAGATTGGTCCCCTTGCCGCCCAAAAGGCCCTTTACTTTGTCCCAGTCCTTACCCACGTAGGCTTCGACGGAGTCCAGTTCTTCAAACAGGTAAACATACTTTCTGGTCATTTTAAACCTCCCCATTATTTTCAAGTGATTTGATTTGTAACGAAACATGCTGCAGGCGGCAGACTACGTCCCCCATCCGAAAAGCCGGCCGACCGGCAAAACCATGCCCGAACAGCGCTGCGCAGAAAACCGCCATACCACAGTTAGTGCCCGAAGGAAAACCAGGATTTTTCGTCAAGGTCAAGGACTGTGAAAATTTTAACCGCAAGAATACTCGCTGTATTTTGAGGATTAAAATTTGAGCCGGACGCAGAGATTGGCGAAAAAGACGGTTTTCGTTCAGGCAATAGTTATGGGATATGTCCCGGATCCGTATATCACAAATAGAAAGATAATTCAAAAAACCGGCTTTGCCCGCAGAAGACTTCTTTTTCTTCAATCCGGCGCCATATGCGTTACGAAACACTTGCCATATTTTTCTCTTCTTTTTACCTGCAATTGTGTGATATAAGAAGTAAAGAATCGAAGTTTTTTCCCTCCACCCCATAGCCGGGTGTACAAAATCAACCGGTGGGATCGACATGGAAGACAGGCCCAAAGACAGTCGGCATCCCGTACAGACCAAACCGTCAACTAATCCGGACGAAGAAACGGACGGCGTCGGATGCCGGCGGTTCGAAAGCCAGATCATCCAGGTTCTTGAAAAACTACCCATCCCCGTTTTCATCCAGACCAACAGAAAATTTTCCTACCTCAACCCGAAGGCCGTTAGGCTGTTCGGCGCGGCCGACGCTACCGCGCTGATCGAAAAGCCGGTGACGGACCAGGTCCACCCGGACTACCGGGATGCCGCACTGGCAAGAATCCGGCATCTGAACGAGGATCACCTGCCGGTGGAAGCCCGCACGGAGGTGGTTTTTTTCCGCATGGACGGCACGACGGTCTGGGTGGAAACCAGCGGCGAGCCGGTCATTTTCGACGGAGAAAACGGGGCGCTGGTCTTCGTGCAGGATATCACCGAGCGGAAAATGGCCGAAAAGCAACTCCGGGCAAACGAAGAAATGTTCCGGTCCATCGCCGATTATACAGCCGACTGGGAAAGCTGGTTCGATCCGGCCGGCAGCCTGATCTGGGTCAATCCCTATGCCGAGCGGATCACCGGGTACACTCCCGAAGAGATGCTGGCAATGCCGGATTTCTTTACCACCCTTGTCCACCCGGACGACCGGAAAAAAGCACTTCATCAAATATCCATGGTTTTCGACGGCCGCGAGCCGGCCGGAGAGAACTACGAAGTCCGGATCATCCGGAAAGACGGCAAAGCCCTTTGGCTTTCCATCAACTGGCAGGCGATAGTCGATGAAAACGGCCGCAACCTGGGCATCCGCTCCTCCGGGCGGGATGTTACCGACCGGAAGATCGCCGAGGCGCAAAACCGGCAGTGGCAGGATCTCATGCGCTACATCATCGAACACGATCCCAACGCCATCGCCGTCCACGACAACGACCTGCGCTACATATTCGTCAGTCGCCGCTACCTCGAAGACTACGGAGTCCGGGAGGAGGACGTCATCGGGAAGCATCACTACGATGTTTTTCCCGACATCCCGGAAAAATGGAAGGAAGTTCACCGCCGGGCGCTTGCCGGAGAAGTCCTGAGCGCAAAAGAAGACCGCTTCGAGCGCATGGACGGCACCGTGGATTATGCCAACTGGGAATGCAGGCCGTGGTATCACCAGGACGGAACCATCGGCGGCATCATCCTCTACACCGAGGTGGTCACGGAATGGAAGCGCGCCCAGCAGGAAAAGGCGGATATGGAGGAGCAGCTCCGGCAAGCCCAGAAGCTTGAATCCCTGGGCAGGCTTGCCGGAGGCGTGGCCCACGACTTCAACAACATGCTCTCCATCATCAACGGGTACGCTGAGATCAGCATGGAGATGATCGATGATTCCGATCCGCTGCACGGCAATATCGGGGAAATCCTCCGGGCCGGCAAGCGCTCGTCGGAAATCGTCCGGCAGCTGCTGGCATTTGCCCGCCGTCAGACAATCTCTCCCGTCCGGATGAATATGAACGACATTGTC
>SLPT01000067.1 GCA_007131845.1 Desulfobacteraceae bacterium
CCCGGTTTCTGGGGGGTGTGGGAAGCGGGCGGCGTGTTCGGACTCGCCCTTTTCGGAGTGGCCGCAACGGACGCACTGGGATTTTCCCTTGCCGTTCATGCGGTGCTGTTGTTTCCGGTGCTGGTTGCCGGCATTGTTTCCGCCGTGGTGAGCGGCGTCAATATTCTCCGGGTGGGCTATGACGGCCAGCAGGAAAATCGTTGATGCGCGGCCGGATCGCATGCCTCCGGCGCCGCAGCAGCAGGCGTCTAACGGAAGCGGTCATCCGACCGGGTTTTTTCCACGTCCTCCGGCCGGGCCGTCATCCAGCCGGAAGCGGCGTTTTCCACGGCATCGAATGCCGGGATGTAGGGTTTGATATCAAGCAGAGGCGTTCCGTCTAAGATATCAACACCCTTGATGACAATTGTTGTGCCCTCGATGCGGACGACCTCCACGATGGAAAGGCCGATGGGATTGGGCCGCAAGGGCGAGCGGGTTGCAAATACCCCGCGCGGTGTGGTGTCCAGAAACGGAACGACCGTAAGTCGGGGTTCCCCGGCCTTGTGAAAGTGATAGAGGAGGTATATATGGCTGAAACCGTCAAGGTCCCGGAGCCCCTCTGCAAATTCCTCCCTGACGTGCACACTGCCTTCCACGTCCCTTGCGCCCCGGGGCTGGATGGGCATGTTTTCGATTCGGGTATAGGGTGAATGAATGGTGCCGATCGGTTGCAAAGTTGGTTCTCCTTGTTTTAAGGGGTTGTAAGATTTTATAGCGAAAGGGATTACCCATGGAAAGTCTTTCATACAGTTTTCTGGCCGGAATTTCCACCGCGCTCGGTGCAATACTCGTTCTCCTGTTCGGCATGCCGGGAAGACGTATCCTTTCCGCGCTTTTAGGGTTTGCAGCGGGTGTGATGCTGGCGATTTCCGCTTTTGACCTGATTCCGGAAGCCATTGCTTTCGGATCGACGCTCCACGCGGTGATCGGCTTTACGCTGGGTGCGGCCATGATGTACATCCTGGATTTGATCATACCTCACGCCCACATGACCGGTGAATTCGACGGTCCCGTGGATCCGGGACATCCGCATGAAATCGATCCGAAAAAAATCCTGCGCTCCGGGTATCTCATTTTTTTTGGCATCGCCCTGCACAATATCCCGGAGGGGCTGGCGATCGGCGCCGGGCTGGAATCGAGCCCGGAGCTCGGCCTCTATATCGCGGTTGCCATCGGGCTCCACAACATTCCCGAGGGAATGGCGACTGCCGGTCCCCTGCGCTCCGGCGGGCTCGGCACGACTCAGGTGCTTCTGATGACGGTTTTTGCGGGCCTGATGACCCCCCTGGGGGCGTTGATAGGCCTGATCTTTTTCGGTATATCGGAAGCATTCATCGGCATCGGCCTTGCTCTGGCCGCGGGCGCCATGGTGTATATAGCAAGCGACGAGCTGATTCCCCAATCCCACAGATACCACAGTCATATGGCCAATTTCGGCATCCTGGGAGGATTTCTGATCGGTTTTATTCTGACGGGATAGGGTGGTCTGCCGCTCTTGCGTTTCTTAGTGCCTGTGCCGCCGGGGGTCCCGGAACAAGCGGGTTTGCTTCAGTCGGTAAATGGCGTGTCCGATTCTTGGAAACCGCCGGCTGACCTTTTTTTCGAAATTCTTGACGATCTTCAGGTCCACGGAGAGAAGAAGCAGGCCGATGGCCAGAAACAAAATTCCCTGGAGGATCGGGAGGACAAGACCCGCTATCCCCAGGACGATAAAGAAAAAGCCAAGAGATATCCGGGCGATCCGCTTGATCATGATTCAGCCGCCCTGGCGCACTCGATGCAGAACAGGACGCTGGGATCGAACCGGAGCCGTTTTTCCGAAATGTCTTCATCACAGTGGGTGCAATACCCGTAATCGCCGGATCGGATTCTGTCCAGAGCTTGCAGGATGCGCGTCTTTTCCGCATCGGCGAGCCGTGCGGCCGCCTGGGCCATGGCCCGCTGCTGCATCGCATCCATGCGGGATACCCTGCCCACGCGTCCCTGGTCGAGTTCAAGGGGTGCGGTTCCGTCCTTGCCGGCCTCGAGTCCCTCCGTCAGTTCAGCCAGCCGTGATTCAAGCTGTTTTTTGAAAAAATCGATATCAATATCTTCACGCATGGAGACTTTCTCCGTTTGGTTGGTTTCTGATCCTGATCGTTTTAGAAGGTTATGTAAACTCGATTTTCAAGTGTCATTTGCTTAGACAGGGTTGAATATTATGGCATGGAGTGGCATAATTCGCCAATAAAAATTGGCGTGATATGCTGGAGATAAGCTGCTCGCAGCATGCTATACCCGGTTGCATAACACTGTACATTCCCTTGAAAGCGTTGATTGAATGAAGGCAAGGGCGGGCCTTTCGGTCCGCCCTTCTTATGTCGTACGTGAAATTTTTCAGGGATTGCGCGTAACGCAGATATTGGTTTTTCATAAAGCTATCAGGTATGTTGGATATGAAATAATGGGCGATTGTACGGCTTTGAAAAAAGCCCAAGATCAAGGCTTGCGCAATCCCTGTAAAATGCAGCGTACTTGTCGTACGTGAAATTTTTCAGGGATTGCGCGTAACGCAGATATTGGGCTTTTTTCAAAGCCGTAATTGGGGAGAGAGACGTGTTTGACTATATATACAAAGCACTTACAGTCTGGTTTATCGGTTTTTTCCCGTTTTTCGAGCTTTTTATAGCCGTTCCCGCCGGGGTTTCCCTCAAGCTCGATCCGGTTTCGATCGTGATTTTCTGTGTTGCCGGGAATTTTTTCCCGGTGGTACTGATCGACTTCGGATATAACCGACTGATCCGCTACGAGAGGGTAAAGGCGTGGCTTGACCGGCGGGTCTCCGACCGTATGATCCGGAATGTCAACCGGCATGGGACCTGGTACCTTTTGATAATCACTCCCTGGCTCGGCGTGTGGGCCATGGCAGTGACCGCCAGGGTCCTGCGAATGAAACGCAAACAGCTGGCATGGGGGGTGCTGGCCAGTCTGACGATATATTCCGTCCTTCTGGTGGTGATGATCCATGCGGGAATCGATTTTTTCAGCCGGAGTTGAGTTTTGCCGGCGTCAGTGAATTTCCAGTTTTTATCCGGCCGGAAAAGCCATGTTCCCGCCATTGCGTAGTGACTCACGGTGTTTTATGATACATATATAGTGCCCGAACGAAAATCAGGATTTTTCGTCAAGGTCAAGGACGGCCAAAAATTTAACCCGCTATAATAGATGCTTCGGCAGGCATATGCCGGCCTGCTGAAATGTCGCTATTAAAATCAGGCGGTTATATACGATTGGTGAGATGAGACATGATACGAATCCTCTTTACAACGGTCCTTGCTGCCGCCTTGCTGCTGCCCGGAACGGCGCATTCCACCGATATACCGTTCATCCAGGTCGGCGGAATCACCGTGAGCCTGGGGGACAGTGCCGGTCGGGTGCGCGAGGCATTCGGTGAGCCTGAATGGGAAGAGACCCAAAAGGATATCCGGGTCCAGCGCAGGCACCGTGTTATCGTTCGGGATGTGAACGTCTGGTGGTATACCCTGGATACGGGGTGGGGCCGGCCGAAAAATTACGGATTCTATATTCTCGAAGGGGAATTGGTCCGCATCCGGCGGACCGGCTGGTAACATACGGCGAGGATTGTTTTTTTATCCGAACGGTCTACAGAAAGCTTCCTCCCCGGTGGCATTTCACAATAACCGGAGATTTCCGGGGTGCACTGTCATTGGACGGCAATCAAACGGGAGATACCGCCATGAAAAGAATAGCGTATGGTGTGACATGGGTTCTGCTGTTTTCGGCAGCGTGCAATGCCGGAGGCGGCAGTCAGCCGGAGTTCGGCGATCCGGTTGTCGGTGGAGCGCCGCAGGCCGTTGAGGATGAATTTGTCGCCGAGCCGGAAGATTACTACGTGGAAACCTGGGTGGATGATCTGCATATTCCCTGGTCCCTGGTGTTTCTGGACGACAACAGGGCGCTTGTCACGGAACGGGCCGGCCGGATCCGGCTGATCGAAAACGGCTCGCTTCGAGCCGGGGCGTACAGCCGGATCGATGCGGTGGAGCATGCGGGCGAAGGCGGGCTGATGGGCATTGCAAAGCATCCCGAATACCCGGACGCTCCCTTTTTGTATGTCATGTATACCTACCGTGACGGGGAGTCGCTGTATAACCGGGTTGAACGCTACGAGGATACCAGGGACGGACTGATTCCGGAAAGTGTGATAGTGGAGGCCATTCCCGGTCACCGGGTTCATAACGGCGGGCGGATCGCATTCGGGCCGGATGGCATGCTATATATCACGACCGGCGACATCTGGGAGGCGGAGATCGCCCAGGGTCTGGAAACCCTGGGCGGCAAAATCCTTCGCGTCACGCCGGACGGGGAAATTCCGGATCACAATCCCTTTGAAGGCTCACCAGTCTGGTCGCTTGGCCACAGAAATCCCCAGGGGCTGGCATGGCATCCGGAAACCGGGGTGCTTTATTCATCAGAGCACGGTCCTTCGGGAGAATTCGGGCTGCAGGGCAAGGATATCATCAACGTGATCGAAAAGGGCGGAAACTATGGCTGGCCCCTGGTACTGGGCGATGCGGGGGTTGATCCCTATATCGATCCGATCATTTTATGGCCCCGTGCCACGCCGCCTTCCGGCATGGCTTTCTGGCAGGGCAGCCTCTACGTTGCGACCCTTCGCAGTGAAGCCCTCATCCGGATCGACGTGCAGGATGAAAACGGCGAGCCGACGGTTAAATCAATTGACCGGTTATTTGCAAAAGGCCCGTTTGACGGGGTTTACGGAAGACTCCGGGATGCGGTTGCCGGACCGGACGGAGCCCTCTACGTGCTGACCAGCAACCGTGACGGCCGGGGAAGTCCCCGAGCGGGAGACGACCGCATTCTGCGGCTGACGCCCCGGTAATTTTTCAAATTTTTCCTTTCCGACTCTGTTTGATGGCTTCGTAAACAGTCCAACATATGCGCCTGCTCGCTATTACCCAGAACTCTCGGAAAGAACTGGCGTATGAACTTGAATATCAGCGTTTACCCGAGGAGTTGACTACACAACTGGAAAAAGATATCGGCGGGGCTCCTTTCAGTCTGAAAACGCTTGAAGAGCAGGGGGTGCTTGCAGTCGAATGATTGATATCTGAAAACATTTTTGACGGCTTCGTAAAAGTCCAATATCTGCGTTACGCGCGATTTCTCAGAAATTCACGATAGATAAGTAGTGCCCGAAAGAAAACGAGGATTGTTCGTCAAGGTCAAGGACGGCGAAAATGATTTTGAGGATTAAAATTTGAGCCGGACGCAGAGATTGGCGAAAAAGACGGTTTTCGTTCAGGCACTAAGTACATTACAAGTATGGCAGGAGCGAGCCTTACGATCCGGAAGTGGTCTATGAAGGCGACGATCAACTGGAAAACCCGTACGGCGCGATTCCGGTGAATCCGGAAAAATATCCCCATGTACGCCATGATCTGGCCGACTGGTTTGCCCGGTGGCTGGTTTCGGAGCGCGGGCAGGACGTGATCGGCTCTTACGAACGCCATGGCCGGCCGCTGTTCTATCCCGATGCCCGTTGACGGCCGGCATTTGATCTGACGCCCGGTTTCTCCGTGAAACTTTTTGCGAAAATCAATCCCCGTTTTATCTTTACGAAAGATGAACGGGGATTTTTTATGATTTTTGGAAAATGTTTCGAGGTATTGACCTAAGTCAAGGACCCTTTCTTCTTTTCCGGGTAAAACCATTCCAAATCATCGGGAAAATCGCTTTTCCCAATAAACCATGTAAAAGACAACACAAAAAGGAGGCATACCATGTTTTGTTTTCAGTGCGAACAGACGGCAAAGGGAGAAGGATGCGACAAGATCGGCGTTTGCGGCAAGCAGCCCGAGGTGGCGGAACTCCAGGACGTACTGGTCTATGCAATGAAAGGCCTGGCCCAGGTGGCCAACGAAGGCCGCAAGGTCGGCGTCCGGGATCCGAAGATTGATCATTTTGCATGCGAGGCGTTGTTCTCCACTCTGACCAACGTCGATTTCGATCCGGAGCGGTTTGTGACGCTCATCAACCAGTGCGTGGACTTTCGCGAACAGCTTAAAAAGAAAGTGGATGCCGCCGGCGGGTGGAGCGACTTCACCAGCGGCCCGGCGACATTTTCACCGGCATCGACCATTGACGAGCTGGTCGCCCAGGGGGAAAACTTCGGCCCGGAAGCGGAAAAGGACAAAGTCCAGCAGGACATCTTTTCCCTCAAAGAAACGCTGACCTACGGCATCAAAGGAATCTGCGCTTACGCCGATCATGCCGCCATTTTGGGAAAAACCGACGACACGATCTTTGACTTCGTCTACGAGGGGCTGGCCGCAACACTTGACGAGAGCCTGGGCGTGGACGATCTGCTGGGCCTGGTGCTCAAGTGCGGCGAGGTCAACCTGAAAACCATGGAACTTCTTGATTCGGCCAACACCGGCGCTTACGGCAACCCCACGCCCACTTCCGTACCGCTGGGCGCAAAGCAGGGCAAGGCCATCCTGGTATCCGGCCACGATCTCAAGGATCTGGAGCAGATCCTCAAGCAGACCGAGGGCAAGGGGATCAACGTCTATACCCACGGGGAGATGCTTCCCTGCCACGGCTATCCCGAGTTGAAAAAATATCCCCATTTATACGGGCATTTCGGCACGGCGTGGCAGAACCAGAAAAAGGAGTTCGCGGAATTCCCCGGCGCCATCGTCATGACCACCAACTGCATCCAGAAGCCGCAGGAATCCTACCAGGACAATATTTTCACCACCGGCCTGGTGGGATGGCCCGGCGTCACCCACATCGCGGACAAGGATTTTACGCCCGCCATCGAAAAAGCCCTTGCAATGCCCGGATTCGAGGCCGACACCGACAAGGGGGAGGTCATGGTGGGGTTCGGCCACAACGCGGTACTGGGCGTTGCGGACAAGGTAATTGCGGGCGTGAAGAACAAGGACATCCGGCATTTTTTCCTGGTGGCCGGATGCGACGGCGCCAAACCGGGACGCAACTATTACACCGAGTTCGTGGAAAAGGTACCCAAAGACTGTATCGTCATGACCCTGGCCTGCGGCAAGTTCCGTTTTTTCGACAAGAATCTGGGCGATATCGGCGGCATCCCGCGCCTGCTCGATATCGGGCAATGCAATGATGCGTATTCGGCCATCAAGATCGCCTCGGCCCTGGCCGGCGCCTTTGAATGCGGCGTAAACGACCTGCCGCTTTCCATGGTGCTTTCCTGGTACGAGCAGAAGGCGGTGGCGATCCTGCTGACGCTTCTTTACCTGGGCATCACGGACATCCGGCTGGGACCCAGCCTGCCGGCGTTTGTCTCGCCCGATGTTTTGAACGTACTGGTTGAAAAATTCGACATCAAACCCATCAGCACCCCGGATGAAGACCTGAAAGCCATTCTGGGATAATTTGGGGATAAGCTGCCGGTACTTGCAGCATCGGATAATAAAAGCCGCCCGCCTTCAAAGCGGGCGGCTTTTATTTATGGGGTCGGACCTAGGCAACAATCTGAAATCAATTTTAATACAGTTAAAAATCCGGTTTGTTTCGGACTTAGAATGCATTTTTAGGGCATGAAATGAAGGGTTTTACGCTCATCTGTTTCCATTCGGCGGCAAAATCAATTTCATTTTCAAGGACGGTCATTTTGTGTAAAAATGGATTTTTGATTTGCATGAGCGATAAATCCAATTTTTTTTCCGGCGCTCCGGATGTGCCGCAATCTCCTGAAAACAAAAGGTCCTGCAATGTTTTCCTTTATCCATGCCGCCGATATACACATCGACAGCCCCATGCACAAACTCGACGCCTATGACGGCGCTCCCGTGGAAGCGTTTCGGCTGAGTACCCGAAAGTCCCTGGAAAACATCGTGGACCGGGCGGCTGCCGACAAGGCCGACTTTGTCCTGATTTCAGGGGACCTCTACGACGGGGACTGGAAAGACTACAACACGGGGCTGTATTTTGTCTCGCAGATGAACCGGCTCAGGGAGGCCGGCATCCCGGTTTTCATCGTGGCCGGAAACCACGATGCGGCCAGTGCCATCACGAAATCGCTCCGCCTGCCGGACAATGTCACCCTGTTTGGTGCGGCGCAGACCGAAACCCTCCTCCTTGATGAACTGCCCGTTGCCATCCACGGACGCAGCTTTGCCTCGCCGGCCGAAAAAAAGGACCTCTCCCGGAATTATCCGGATCCCGTGCCGGGCCGCTTCAACATCGGCATGCTCCATACGGCTCTGACCGGCCGTCCGGGCCATGAACCTTACGCGCCGTGCACCCTCTCCGGGCTACGGGATAAAGGATACCACTACTGGGCGCTGGGCCATGTTCACGAGTACGAGGTATTGTGCAACGATCCGTTTATCGTGTTCCCCGGCAACACCCAGGGCCGGCATGTCCGGGAACCCGGCCCCAGGGGCTGTTTGCTGGTCACGGTCGGAGAGGACATGGGCATTGCTTCCGAATTCATTGCAACGGACGTGATCCGATGGTTTACGATCACCATCGATGCCGATGAAACGCAGAGTCCCTACGACGTGGTCGACGCGTTTGCCGGACGGATTGAGGCGCTTTTGTCGGAAAACGAATCGATGCCTCTTGCCGTGCGGGTGGAGATTGTCGGTGAGACCCCTGCCGCTGCGGATCTGAGCGCGGATACTGAAAGGTGGACCGGCGAGATCCGGGCGGCGGCCATGACGTCCGGCGGCGGCCGGGTATGGGTGGAAAAGGTTCAGTTTTCCTGTCGCTTGCCGCAGGCCGCGCACCAGGAACGTATGGGCGGCGCCATGGAGGAGCTGCTTGTTTTGTTCGACGAACTGGCCGATGCCCCGGACGTCCGGATGGAACTGGCCGAAGCTCTATTGGATTTTCACCGAAGGCTCCCCCCGGAGGTAAGAGACGGCCCGGATGGCATCCGCCTGGATGATCCGGACTGGGTGGGGGAGATGATCGAACAGGTGCGCCCGGAACTGGTGGGACGCCTGATGCGCAAGGGGGGAGGGGACGTATGAAAATCGATGCTCTTCACCTGATGGCTTTCGGGCCGTTTACCGGGCATTTGCTGGATTTCAGCAATGGCGGATACGGATTGCACCTCGTGTACGGTCCCAACGAGGCCGGCAAGAGTTCCGCGCTCCGGGCGCTTCGGTCCCTGCTCTACGGAATTGACGAGCGCTCCCCGGACGGCTTTCTCCATCCCTATTCCCGGATGCGCATCGGCGGAGCGCTCCGATCCTCGGATGGCGAGGTTCTGGAGATTGTCCGCCGCAAGGGCAGGATCAACACCCTTCGGGCCGCAGACGACCGGGAGGTGGTGGATCAATCCGTGCTTGCCGGATTTCTGAATAACATGGGCGAAGACCTGTTTTGCACCATGTTCGGCATTGGCTACGACGATCTGGTCGCCGGCGGCCAGGAAATCGTATCCGGCGGCGGGGATCTGGGGCAGTTGGTTTTTTCGGCAGGCTCAGGGATTGTGCGGCTGCGCGGAATACGCGATGCGCTGCATGCTGAGGCGGAAGGTCTCTACAAGCCTTCCGGCAAGAATCCAAGAATCAACGAGGCCCTGTCAAGCCTGAAGGAAACCGACCGTCGCCTGCGGGATACCACGTTGCCGGGAAGCCGATGGATCCGCATGGACAAGGAGATTGGCGACGCCCTTCAAAAGCGAAGCACTGTGGAATCATCGCTTCGGGAAAATGAAACCAGGCGAAGCCATCTTGCCCGCGTGCGGGATGCCCTGCCGCTTATCGCCCGCCGCCGGGAGGTGCTGGAGGACCTGGCCGCCCGCAAGAGCGTCGCGCTTCTGTCGGAGGATTTTTCGGAAAACCGCAGAAGCCTCGTGGCGGAGCTGGATGCGGCCCGCCGGGACGCCCGGCGCGCACAGGAGGCCATCGAATCCATCGAAAAGGAAATGAAAGGACTTTCCCCGTCGGATGCCGTTATCGACAATGCGGCGCTCATCGAGGCATTCCACCAGCAGCTTGGAAGCCAGCGCAAGGCGGCCGCCGATCGGGTGAACCTGGAAACCCGCCGCTCTGCCCTGGTGAGTGAATGCCGCGAGATTCTGAAAAACCTCTCCGGAAATCTTTCCGAAAGTCTTGCAGGGGATAGTACCGAAGCGCTTCCCCTGAAGCAAGTGGAGCGGTTTCGTGTCACCAAAGAACAGACAGCGGCCATCCGAAGGCTTTCCTCCGAATACGGACAGATCGCCGCCCGCATCGAAGCCGACCGGGATGCGCTGCCAGGGCTCGAAGCCGAAATCGGACGTCTGGCGGAAAAGCACCGGGATTTGCCTGCGCCGGCAAATCCTGAAGTCCTGGATGCGCTGCACAGCGTCCTGGAACAGGCCGCAGAAACCGCCCCCCTGGAAAAACAGGCCGCCAGCCGCCAGCGGGAACTTGTTTCCCAAAAAACGGATCTGGAAAACCGCCTCAACCGGTTGGGGCTTTCAGAAAAAGGCGCCCATGACCTTGAAACGCTTCCGATTCCTTCCATGGAGTCCATCCAGGTGTTCGAGGAGCGTCTGGATGCAGCAAACGGGAATATCCGGGAATTGGATAAGGAAAAAAAAGAAAATACCGAGCGGATCCGGGATGCAGAAACCCGGATACAAGCGAAGGAAATGACTCAGTCGGTTTGTTCCGAGGCGGACCTGGAGGCGGCGCGCATCCGCAGAAACGAAGGATGGCGCCTGGTCCGCGTGGAGCTTGACGGCGCGGCAGCCGATGATGATGCATTATCGGCCTACCTGTCGGAAGTAAATGATCAGCCGGTCTTAGCCGATGCCTTTGAGCGGGACCTGGAAAAAAGCGATGAGCTGGCCGACCGGCTTCGCCGGGAAGCCGACCGGGTAGCCGAACACGCCCGGCTTCATGCCGATCGGGAAGCCGCCCGCCAGCGGCAAGCGGAGCTGGATCGGGAATATGAGCAAGCTGAATCGGCACGCGCAGATCTTGCAGCCGAATGGAGCCGCCTGTGGGAGCC
>SLPT01000260.1 GCA_007131845.1 Desulfobacteraceae bacterium
ATGCCGATCGGGAAGCCGCCCGCCAGCGGCAAGCGGAGCTGGATCGGGAATATGAGCAAGCTGAATCGGCACGCGCAGATCTTGCAGCCGAATGGAGCCGCCTGTGGGAGCCGGTCGGTATCCGGCCGGAAACCCCTCGGGAAATGGAGCGATGGGTGCGCGACGCGGAGGCCCTCAAGGCGGATTTTTCCGCATTCGGGCGAGGCCTCCGGGAGATGGATGACATGCGGCGGGCGGTGGGTGCCTGCCGCAATGACCTGGCAGAACGGATCCGGGTCCTGGGAAAACCGGCCGATCCGGAGGCTGAAAGTCTGGGTGCGCTTCTGGCTCGGGCCAAAAAAATCGTCGATGATGAAAAGGTCCTGGCCGGACGTCATGAAAAGATTGGCGAAGAACTGGCGGCGCGGAAAAAGGAGATGGCTGCGGCCCGGGGACGACTGGAAGCCGGGGAGGCGGCTCTTGAACGCTGGCGAGCCCGGTGGAAAGCCGCTGTCGCTCCCCTGGGGCTCTCCGCCGATGCCTTACCAGCCGATGCGGATGCGGTGATGGAGGAGATCCGGAGCCTGTTGGAAAAAGTACGGGATGTCGAAACGTTTGAAAAGCGCATCCGGGGCATCGACCGGGATGCTTCGGACTTTGCCGGAGGCGTGGCCCGTCTGGCCGATGCAGCGGCCCCGGATCTGGCCGGGCGTCCGCCCGACGACACCGCCCTGCAGCTCCATGCCCGGCTGACCCGCAGCCGGGAGGCGAAGAGCCGCTATAACGCCCTGGAAAAGCAGCTTACTGCACAAAAGAAACAATTCGAAGCGGCCAGAAAGACCGCTTCGGACAGGGAGGCCCGGCTGGCGCGCATGTGCGAGGAGGCCGGCTGTGCGGATTATACCCTGCTGCCAGACGCGGAGCGGCAGTCTGAAAAGCGCCGGGCACTGGAAGCCGAAAAGCAGCGTATAGAGGAACGTCTGCTGGGCCTGTCAGCCGGGGCCACGGTGGATGAGTTCGTCGAGGCGGCGGCGCTCGTGGATCCGGATGCCATCGATCCGGAAATCGGGCGCTGCGATGAGGCCATCGCCGCCCTGTCCGCCGAAAAAGACCAGCTCGCGGAAACCATCGGAAGCCTGCGCAACGAATTGTCCAGAATGGACGGTGGCGGGGAAGCCGCGGAACTGGCCCAGAAGCGCCAGGAAATCCTGGGACGCCTGGATCCGGATGCTCGCCGGTACGCCAGGGTTCGCATCGCCACCCGCATCCTGGACCGGGCCATCGAACGGTTTCGGGAAAAAAACCAGGGCCCGCTCCTTCGGCGCGCTTCGGAGCTGTTCTCAGAGATTACCTGCGGGTCGTTTCAGGGGGTGCGCGCGGAGTTCGACGGGGCAGGCAATCCGGTCATCGCAGGTGTGCGCGGCAACGGCGGGGATCTGGTCTACGTTCCGGGCATGAGTGACGGCACCGCTGATCAGCTCTATCTGGCCCTTCGCCTGGCCGGCCTGGAGATGACCATTGAAAAAAGCGGCCCCATGCCGTTTATCGTGGACGACATCCTGATCAAGTTCGACGATCAGCGCGCAGCCGCAGTCCTGAAAATCCTGGCAGATCTCTCCCTTTACACCCAGGTCGTTTTTTTCACCCACCATCGTCACCTGGTGGATCTGGCAACAAACCACATACCCCAACAAACGATCTTCCACCACCTGTCCGGACCCGCCTCCTGAATCCTATCCATAGGATGTGCTGACGCAGGAAGCGCATCTGTGGTGTGCTGATACAGGAAGCTCATTTGTGGTGTGTTGACGCAGGAAGCGTATCACGAAATAACGGATGTGCCACGCACGCTGCATCCCATGCAGAACGGGGTGTCTTTTGTTCCGAGAGAGGAAGCCGTGCGCAGATAATGGTTTTTCAAAGGATATGACAAAGCAGGATCTGGAGGTCCATGACGTTGGTGCCGGTGGGGCCGGTGATGAAAAGATCGTCGGTTTTCCGAAAGAAATGGTAGGAGTCGTTGTTTGCAAGAAATTGGCGCGCAGACAGGCCCATGGCCCTGGCTCGCGGCACGATTCCGCCGTCTGCAAAGGCGCCCGCCGCATCCGTGGGCCCGTCCGTGCCGTCCGTGCCGGCGGACAGAAAGACAACGCCCGGCTTCCCCTCCAGTTCGATGGCCGCGGCCAGGGCCATCTCCATGTTCCGGCCGCCTTTGCCGCTTCCGGCGATCGTCACCGTGGTCTCTCCGCCCGACAGGATGCAGGCCGGCGCGGCAGCCGGACGCCCGAAGCGGCGCACCTCCTCCAGAACGGCGCAAAGGAACTTTGCCGCCTCCCTGGCCTCCCCGCGGATCGTCGAGGAGAGAACAACCGGCTGGAACCCCAGGCGCCGGGCCTCCTTTTCTGCGGCATCCAGGGCGTCGGCGTTGCTGCCCACGATCTGGTTGACCACGGCATCGAAAAGCGGATCATCCGCCTTCGGGGTTTCCGGAATGCTGCCTTCCGCCCCGGACGCCAGACGTTTTAGCACCGGTTCAGGGATTTTTCCCAAAAGGCCGTAGCGTTCGATTATTTCCATGCATTGGCCGAATGTTCCCGTATCCGGGGCGGTAAGCCCCGAGGCGATGATATCCGGGTCGTCGCCGATCACATCCGAGAGAATGAGCGAAATGACCGCTGCGCCGCCTGCATGCCGGCAAAGCTGCCCGCCCTTGATACGGGAGAGGTGCTTCCGGATGGTGTTGATTTCGTGAATGGTCGCCCCGCAGTCCAGCAGCAGCCGGGTGGCGTTTTGCTTGTCTGCGAGCGTGATCCCTTCGGCAGGTGCC
>SLPT01000323.1 GCA_007131845.1 Desulfobacteraceae bacterium
TCAGCAGATGCTCCGGCCCCCTTATCGTCGTCCCGGTCTCCACCCCTGCCGTCCGGATCCAATGCTACGAGGGCGTCAACCGCCTGCACGCTGCCGTCGGGGCCGATAATCAGGGGATTGATATCCGCTTCGGCAACTTCCGGGCGCTCCATTGCCAACCGGGACAGGCCGGTAATCGCCTCGGCAAGACGGTCCCGGTCTACGCGCGCTTCTCCCCGGAACGGCCCCAGCAGCGCAGCCGAGCGGAGTTCGTTCATCATCTCCATTGCCTGCGCCGTGCTTACCGGTGCAATGCGAAAGGAAACATCGGCGATCGCCTCGGTAAAGATTCCTCCCAGGCCGAACATCACGCAGGGACCGAACGGCTCTTCCCGGAACAGGCCCGCGACGAACTCACGCCTGCCCTGAATCATGGGCTGGATAAGAAATCCCTCCCAATCGGAGCCCGCGGCATTCAGGATCTCTTGGCAGGCGCTGACCACGTCGTTTTCACTCCGGAGATCGGTCCGGACGACCCCACGCTCGGTCTTGTGGGCCAACCCGGCGCCATAGGCCTTGATTACTACGGGATATCCAATCTTATTGGCTTCGCGGACCGCCTCCCTTTCATCTGCCGCCACGGCATGGGCAGCCACCGGAACACCAAAGGCCTCGAGCATGTTCTTGGAATCCACCTCGGAAAGGGTTATTTTCATGTCATCTGCTCGTCTGTTTCCGCTCAAAGTTTGAATCGCTTCCTTTTCGAAAAGGTTGATGAATTGTCACCTGCACGGTTTAGTAAGGATATGGGTCCGTTTTCACAACAGGTTTCACTTGCGCTAAGCGTACATCATTGACATTTTTTTTGCAAATCCGGATTTTCGTAGTCTGACTTTTGGACATTAAAGGTTTATTCCGGCCCCCGGTTCAGACGACACCCGCAGGAATTGACCGTATTGACCTTTGGTCGCCCAACATGATATCGTGGTATCATATAAAGCAGACAATAACCTCATTCCCACTCATCTTGGCATCCCGACAGGAATTCGCGAAATCATGCTCAACGTAAAAAACCACGCAGGCCTTGTCTGCTGTCACGGCATCACGGGATATTCCGTGATGCGCATGCACATCCATTTTTATTTGATCGACGACCTTCTCATCGACACCGGCTCGGCCAGGCTGGGAAAACAAAGCGCCGGTTTTTTTCGGGATCATGCCATCCGCCGTGCGGCGATCACCCACGTGCATGAAGACCACTGCGGAATGGCCTTTTGGCTTCAGAAAAACAGGGATGCCCGAATATACATCGATCCCCGGGATCAAGCAGAGGCAAGCGCCCCATCGCGCCTTCCCATCTACCGGAAACTCGCATGGAAGGACCGGCCGGAATTCAATCCGGAGCCGATGCCCGATCACCTGGAAACCCAACACTGCACCCTGGACGTCATAGCCACCCCCGGGCATTACCCTAACCATTTATCTTTTCACGAAAACAACAAGGGATGGGTTTTTACCGGCGACCTATACGTCGCTCCCAGGCAGATGGTTGCCTTCAAAACGGAAAACACGAAGGATGCCATCGAATCGATCCGGCATCTGCTGAGCCTGGAATGGGACACCCTGTTTTGCGCCCATGCCGGGGTCCAGACAAACGGAAGAGAAAAACTGGCCGCCAAGCTCGACTACCTGGAATCGATCCGCTCCCAAACCGAAACGCTTCTTGCCCAGGGGATCGGTTTTGAAGAAATCAGCCGCCGGCTGTTTCCGAAAAAGCACCTCTGGGAAATCGTATCGCGTGGGGAATGGTCCGCTTACCGGCTCGTAGCCACTTCCGTATAATGCAACAGAATTGCACGTAAATTTGACGGCTTCGTAAAAGTCCAATATCTGCGCCTGCGCAAGATTTTCAATGAATTTCACGTACGCGTTGATAAGGCGCCCATGGGGGAATTGTTTATACGAACGAACCCGGAACGGGATCAGCCGGATAAAAAATGCCGATTTCGATACCGATTTCGATTTCGATTTCGATATATTCGATCTGATCTCTCCGGTCTTTGGCACCCGCTGGTATTTTCAACGGTCCATGTATATGTTATGCAAGATTAAAACAATGTTATCCATGACGAAACGCCGTACCCGAAACGGAAAGGAAAATCATGAACCAACATGAATTCGACAGCTATACCGATGCCAGCGGGGATACAGTGCGCATCGTGCCCACGACGTCCGCTT
Organism: Desulfobacteraceae bacterium; assembly: GCA_007131845.1. Classification (GTDB taxonomy): domain Bacteria; phylum Desulfobacterota; class Desulfobacteria; order Desulfobacterales; family Desulfosalsimonadaceae; genus B1SED10-16. Next base: position 2,218 of record SLPT01000323.1, read on the forward strand.
TTGACTGCGGCGGACGATGCCCCATCCGCCTCCACGTGAAAGACAACCGGATTCTGCGGGTGGAGGGCGACGACGCCCCCGAACCGCAGCAGCTTCGGACCTGCCTGCGGTGCCGCGCCTTCAAGCAGTACGTCCATCACCCGAAGCGCCTTTTGTACCCGCAGAAGCGGGTGGGAGCGCGCGGAGAGGGACGCTTCGAGCGCATTTCATGGGACGAGGCATATGATCTGTTTATCCGGGAACTCAACCACGTGCGAGAAACATACGGACATGGGGCCATTTTCCTGGCAACCGGCGGCGGATATCTGGCAAGCCTCCACCACGGCGGTCTTGCTTCCACGCGCCTGCTCAACCAATACGGGGGATATGTTACCCACTACGGCAATATATCCTCGGAAGGGGCGGTATGGGCGTCGCTGACCCAGTACGGATCGGTCATGGTGGGCCACAGCCGGGAGGACATGCTCAACTCGAAACTGATCATCTTATGGGGCTGGGATCCGGCCCGGATGATTTCCGGCACGAACACCATGTATCACCTCATCCGCGCTAAGGAAAACGGCGCAAGGATCATTGCCA
>SLPT01000097.1 GCA_007131845.1 Desulfobacteraceae bacterium
AAGTAAAATAAAGAAAAAGTATCCGATTAGTCAAGCAGTTTCCTTTTTATTGGCCAATTGATTGACACACTGTACATGTTTTCGTTATATTCCACCCGTCGCATTTACCATTCGTGCCCGAACGAAAATCAGGATTTTTCATCAAGGTGATAAATAAGCCAGTCTTTCGATAAGCATGGATACGCGGATAACGGATACCCATTCATGAGCAAAGAAAACGTTTCCAAACTTCATACGCCCATTGGATTTATCGGGGCCGGCAATATGGCCGAGGCCATGATATCCGGCCTGATCCGTACAAATACCCTGTCCGCAGGTCTTATCCGTGCCGCCGATCCTTCCCCGGAGCGGCGCGCCTACATTGCCGATACGTATGGTATTGAAACGGAAGCAGACAACCATCCCGTTGTTCAGCAATGTCCGATCGTGGTGTTGGCTGTAAAACCGCAGCAGATGGCATCCGTCGTCTCGGATCTTGCCGCCCGCAATGGTTTCGGAGAACCTTCCCGGAGGCTCGTGATCTCGGTGGCCGCCGGACTGACCATCGCCTCCTTTGAAAAGTGGATTTACGAAGGGCTCCCGGATCATCAGCGGCACCGGATCGCCATCGTTCGTGTCATGCCCAATACGCCTGCCCTGGTCGGTGAAGGCATCAGCGCTTTTTCAGCCAATGCGGCCGCCACCCCGGATGATCTTTCCGTCACACGCCGGATTTTGAGCGCCATGGGAGAAACCGTCCATTGCGACGAGTCCCGGATGAACGCAGTCACAGCCGTTTCAGGATCGGGGCCAGCATATTGCTTCTATTTTCTCGAGGCAATCATAGACGCCGGCAAAAAACTCGGCCTTACAGAAGAAGAAGCGGAAAAGCTGGCACTTGCCACGTTCAGGGGCTCCCTGCGGCTATTGGCGGTTCAGAAAGAAAAACCGGCCGTATTGCGCGGAAAGGTGACATCTCCCGGAGGAACCACGGAAGCCGCAATCCGGGTTTTTGACGATGCAGGGGTGCGCCGGGCCATCATGGAAGCGGTCGAGGCCGCAGCCCGGAGGGCTTCGGAGCTCAGCGCCACTAATTGATTACGCTCTTCTTAGAGTGCTCAATCCCGCTGCCGCGCTATTGAAATCCTGCTGCAAGGTCGTTTTCATCCGCCTGCTTTCGGATCACGATTTATTACGAGTTCATCCAAAATCGTGCGATTGCAACAAGTCGCGATCCGACGGCTTGGACTTTTTGCGAATCCGGTAAAAATATTATGACAGGGGCGGAATCCAGTATTATATTATGCGGCTGATTCATTATATCCACAGAATTTCAGGAAATTCATGGTACTCACCCAGACAGTTTCTTATTCAGCAGCATTCGGAGCAGGCCTGCTTTCTTTCGTATCGCCGTGTCTGCTTCCGCTGATTCCCGCATATTTTGCATTTATCAGCGGGTACAGTATCGAGGAGATTACGAATAACCCGGATGCTGCGGTTCGCGGCCGCCTCTTGACGGCTACCGTTTGTTTTGTAGCCGGGTTTTCGATCGTATTTATCTTGATGGGAGCCTCTGCCTCTTATATCGGCACCCTGATTTCCGATTACCGAAACCTGATCCGGATTGCCGGCGGCGTTGTGATCATTTTGCTTGGGGTCCACATGACCGGTCTTTTACGGTTTAAATCCCTTGAAAATGACCGGCGGGTAACCGTACGGAAGCGGCCTCTTCATCTTGCGGGCATTGTTCTCGTGGGTATGGCCTTTGCCGCCGGCTGGAGTCCCTGCATCGGACCTCTTTTAGGCTCCATACTGATGATTGCAGGCGCCCAGGAATCGGTCTATCAGGGCATTCTTTTGCTTGGCATTTACTCCGCCGGCCTTGCAGTCCCTTTTATTCTTCTGTCGCTTTTTGTACCGGCCATGTTGAAAATCGTCAAGGGAGCCAGCCAGGCGCTCCGTTATGCCGGGCCTGTCGCCGGCATCCTGCTGATCCTCGTGGGCGTTCTTTTGTTGACGGACAGCTTCAGATTTCTTAGTCTTGAATAGATGATGACTTTGCAAAAAAAAGTCCGATAACAGCTCCTGCGGGCAACTTCCCGGGAATATAGGATGTGCTGACGAAGGAAGCGCATCATAAACGTCATTCCCCCGTGATATTTGTTACGGCGGCGTTAAAACGATGCGCTTCTTTCGTCAGCACATCCTATGGCGCTTTTCCAAAGTCGCCGGATCACGACTTTTTACAAAGTCGTTAATAAATTGTTGTTGAGTTAAAAAGCTATCCGCTACGGCATGCCCATGCCGGATGGTGGGCACGCATGGTTTGTTTAACCGGCGACATCAATCATCAAGGAGCTGTTTTCATGCCACTAAAGATTGTCAAAATATACTATATGCCCTATTTTCTTGTTATCCTAAGTCTTTTCGCCTTTTCCTGCACCGGTATAGCCGGGGAGCGGGGGGAGGTGAACTGGTATTCCTACGAAACAGGTATGGACCGGATCGAAGAAGAGGGGAAAAAAGGATTTCTGTATTTTTTCACCGAATGGTGTTCGTATTGTAAAAAAATGGATCAGGAAACTTTTTCGGAAAAAGAAATCAGTGATTACTTGAACGACCATTATGTGCCCATCCGTGTGGATGCCGATAAGTCCGCGGAAATCGCGGGAGAATACGGGGTCAATCAGTACCCCCTCAATATTTTTCTGTCCAAGGATACCGAAGTCGTCGCCGGAAGGCCCGGTTTTGTCCCTGCCAGTGAAATGATCCACATCCTGAAGTATATTTACACGGAGAGCTATGAAACCATGTC
>SLPT01000218.1 GCA_007131845.1 Desulfobacteraceae bacterium
GCCGCGGAAAAATCGCGGTCACCTCCAACGACTCGGACATCGATCCGGTGGGTGCATGCGTCGGCGTCAAGGGAAACCGCGTCCAGACGGTGGTACAGGAATTACGGGGAGAAAAAATCGATATCATCCCCTGGCACATGGATCCGGCCAAATACGTTTGCAATGCCCTGGCGCCGGCCGAAATCTCCCGGGTCATTATCGACGAGGGCAACCATGCCATGGAGGTGGTGGTACCCGACGACTATCTGTCCATTGCCATTGGGAAGCAGGGACAAAATGTGCGCCTGGCATCCAAACTGACCGGATGGCATCTTGATGTTAAAAGCGAAACGCGGTATAATGAAAGTTTACAGTCTGGATTCGATTCCCTCATGCAGCTGCCGGAGATGGATGAACCCATGGCTAACAGACTCTTCGAAAAGGGGTATTTCTCCATTGAGGATCTCAGCAAGGTGCGGGTAGACGACCTGGTTTCCGATCTTGATATCCCCAAAGAAGAAGCACGGAAACTGATCCGGGCGGCTGGCAAAGCCCTGGAAACAAAGACCGGCGAAAATAAGGAAAGACTCCAGGCATCCGGGGCTTCACAGGAAACTGCGGCGGATGTCGCGGAAGAAATCAACGAGCAGGATGAAGACGAACCGGACGAGCCGGATGAGCCCGACGAATCGGACGAACCGGACGGACCGGATGATGCAGCAAGCAGATAGCGTCCGAACCGGTTCGCCGGGACGGCAGGGGCGAACCGGTTACAGGAAATATATATCAGGAATCCCTGTTGGAATGGCATCAGGCAAAGCAAGGGGGTTGGATGGCAAAACGCAGAGTATACGAGCTCGCCAGGGAGCTTAACATGACCAATAAAGAACTGCTGGACAAGCTCGGAGAGCTCGGTATCGAGGTAAAAAACCATATGAGCTCCCTGGAAGATGACGAAACCGGCAGGATTAAGGACTCGCTGTTCGGCCGAAAGGAAAAGGCCGACATAGAGGATACTCGCGTCCGCCCAAACATTATCCGGCGTCGCCGAAAGCCCAAAAAGGAAGAAGAGTCCGCCGGGCCGGAAGCCGCCGAAGCAAAGGATGAGGCCCGCGAAACCGCGCCGGAACCGCCTGAACCGGCCCCCGAAAAGCCCGTGGAGGAAACAGAACCCGAACCGGTCGATGCTGCAAAAACGGAGGCGCCTGCAACCGGGAAAAAGAAGCCGGCCACTGCCGCCAGGGCAAAAAAACCCGTTGAAGAAGCGCCGGCAGAAGAAACCCCGCAAGAAGCGGAAGAAGCCCCCGAAGCCGCTGCGGATACTGCCGATGCATTGCAGACGGCCGAACCGGAAGCCGCCCCGGCAGAACAGCCGGAGGCATCCCCTCCCGCACCGGAAACCACGGACGCCGACATAGAGGCTGAAAGTGCAGCCGCAGGGGCGGAAGAAACAATCCCGGATGCCGCAGTACAGGACCAACAGCCGGCTGATGAACCGGCCGCTGCTGATACAAAAGCGCCGGAGGCGCCGGAAATTTCCGAAACCCCGGAAGGAATCGAAGTCGCCGAGGCTAAAGAATCGGAAAAAGAACCATCCGGGCCCGCCTCGCCGGAAGCGGCCGAAGCCCCCCGGGAAGAAAGAGCCGACGGGAAGCCTGCCAGTAAAGCGAAATCTCCCGCTGTCGAACCCGAAGCGGAAGCCGAGACGCCTGCGGAAAAATCTTCAAAGGCCCGCAAGACCAGGAAAAAACCAAAATCCGCACCGGCCCGGATTATCAGCCTGCCCGAAGAGCCGGTTGCGCAGGAACCCCGGCCGGCACCGGAGCAGCCAGCTGAAAAAGCGCGCAAGAAAAGCGAAAAAACCCGCCCGCAACCGACTGACGCACCGAAGGAAGGGGCAGCGCCGCCCGATGCGAAAGCACCCCGAAAAGATGCGGAAGACACCCGGAAGGGTAAGCGGAAAAAGACCGAACCGGCCGATGCGGCCGCTGGTACTGCAGACAAGCCGAAAAAAGGGAAAAAGCAGGCCGCTTTCAAGCGAAAAGAAGTCGTGGAGGGGGATGCGCTCTACGATCAGCGTTTCGGCAGAGTACGAAAAGGCCGAAAAAAAGGCAAGGCTGCCAAACCCATGGCGGACAAGCCCCAGATCACAATCCCCAAGGCCATCAAACGCCGCATCAAGGTCGACGAAACCATTGTTTTGGCGGATCTGGCCAAACGAATGGGAATCAAGGGAAGCGAGCTCATCAAGCGGCTCATGGGCATGGGTGTCATGGTTACCATCAACCAGACCATCGACTTTGATACCGCCAATCTGCTGGCGCAGGAATTCGATTTCGAAGTGGAGCGGGCCTCGTTCGAGGAAGAATCGGTAATTAAAACCCACGAAGATGCGCCCGAGGATCTCCGTTTCAGACCGCCGGTCGTTACCATCATGGGACATGTGGATCACGGCAAGACATCGCTTCTCGATGTCATCCGGCACTCGAAGGTTGTGGATTCGGAAGCCGGTGGCATCACCCAGCATATCGGCGCGTACCGCGTTCCTCACAACACCGGAGATATCGTATTTCTCGACACGCCCGGCCATGAGGCATTCACGGCCATGCGCGGCAGAGGCGCCCAGGTGACCGATATCGTCATCCTGGTGGTCGCCGCCGACGACGGCGTGATGCCCCAGACCATCGAAGCCATTGATCATTCCCGGGCTGCGGGCGTGCCGATCATCGTGGCCGTCAATAAAATCGACAAACCCGGCGCGGAACCCGATCGCATCAAGCGGGAGCTGGCCGAAAAGGGAC
>SLPT01000343.1 GCA_007131845.1 Desulfobacteraceae bacterium
AAAAAGTCTTTTTTACAGGCAGTGTTAAGTGATTAAGTTTTAAGTTTTAAGTAAAAGCAAGAAGTTATTTTTTTATTGTTTGGCGATTGTACCCGTTTCAGGACTTTTTACGAAGCCGTCATATATTGGCGGACGAAAGGCGAATGACAGGGTCGATATCGCGATTGTATTCATTTAATGTTGAAAATTACTGGATTGTAAGTCCACTATTTGCGTTATGCGGGATTTCTTAAAATTTTATATACTATAAATATTTGATATTATGGAAGATCAAATAAATATTGGTCTTGGAGGTTTATAAAGCCGTCCGATCGAGACTTTTTTTAAGTCCATCAAATTTGATTGATTTTTTCAATTTTTCACTATAAATTAAGTTTCATCATACGTTGAAAGTCAACTTTATAGTGAAATAAATGAATAAAACTCAAAAATTCAATAAAAAATCAATAGTGGAACAAGCTGCGGCACGGCTTGAGTCACTGCTCCGGGAGGCCGGGTTCGTGCGCCACGTGGAAATCCGGAAAGAGGTGCGCAAGGGGATGGGGCCGGATTTTACGGCCGAGGTGTTCACGGAAGAAAAATCGTTTGTGTTGCTCGTGGAAGCAAGGACCAGCGGCGAGCCCCGGCTGGCCAGGGAGGCAATCAACGCCCTGGCCGCATCATCTTCCATGTGGTCGCATGCATACCCTGTTTTCACCGCGCCCTACATATCCGACAAGGCGGCCGCCATCGCCCGGGAAAACAACGCGGGCTACATGGATCTGGCCGGAAACTGCCGGCTGTCTTTCGGCATGCTGTATATTCACACGGCGGGACGCAACAATCCCTTCAGGGAGAAAAGGCGGCTGAAATCGCTTGCACACCCTAAAACCATGCGAATCCTCCGGGTTTTGCTGTGCCATCCGAACCGCACGTGGAAAACCGGGGAGCTGGCCGGCGAGGCCGGAGTGAGCCTTGGCATGGTATCCACTGTGGCCGGCCGCCTGAAAGACCTGGAAATTATCGAAAACCGGAAAAGAGGCATTTGCCTTGCCCAGCCCAAAGCGCTGCTGGATCGGTGGATTGCCGGAAGCATCGGCGATGATGGCCCGGAAGAAGCCGTACACAGGTTTTCATCATCCATGGACAAGGTTCGGGCAGAAAACGCATTGGCACGGTTTTGCGGGGAAAACAAGGTTGATTTTGCCCTGACCGGCCTGTCCGCTGCCGTCCACCTGGCCTCAGGTATCGAATATCCGGAAATCCACGCGTACGTATCCGACGATGCCGTGCTGCCGGGAAAAGCGGAAGGGTTTGAGAAAACGACTGAAACCGGGGATGTTGTGCTGGTGAAAGCCCCGGATGACGGGGTGTTTTATGGAAAACGCCGGGTTATGCCCTCTTCCCGCCTCCAGTACTGCAATCCCGCCGATAAAACCGTGGAAACCGTGGAAGAGGAAATCCGCAAGCCCGTGTATAGTACTTCGCCGATCCAGGTTTACCGGGATCTGAAGGTTCTTTTCGGTGCCGGCGCCGCCGCGGAAAAGATTTTCCGGCAAGCCATCGAACCGTCCTGGTAAACAATCGGGCCCCTATTATTTGATGGCCTCATAAAAGCCTCGATCAGCGGCATAGGATGTGCTGACGAAGGAAGCGCATCGTTTACGCCGCCGCGACAAATCTCACGGGAGAATGACGTTTATGATGCGCTTCCTTCGTCAGCACATCCTATGTTCCTCGATCTGACGGCTTTGTAAAATTCGTCAGGAACTGCGCGCAGGCGCAGGATTGGACTTTTTAGCAAGCCGTCATTATTCCACTTTTGGGAGGGGGGTCCGGGTACTGTAGCCGCTTCCCTCGAGCACAACCTGGACGGCACGGTCGGTCCTGGGGGTATAGATCACCGGTGCAAGCAGGTTCAGGCTCGCGGTTTTATCCTTGTGGAAGGTAATGGTGGTCATGACAAAATAGGAATCATCTTCGGTTATGTCGAGCTTCTCCAGATCCCCGCTCGCCGGGCGCACCTGGTAGTCCGGGAAGAAAAGGCACGGGTTGATCAGCAGAAACGCCACATGCGCTTCTTCCACGCTCTGGATGCAAAACAGGACATCGTCCTTTTTCACCGGCATGACGATGAACTTCCGAAGATGCTCAAAACCGATCAAACCTTCCGGAAAACGGATCACCTTGTCCGGATCGTACGTAATCTCCCCAAAACCGGTATGCAATGTTTTCATTACCGACTCCCTTTGCTGGGAAGAATGGCATTCAATGCATCCAACTTCTGCAAATCCCACTGGCTTGCCTCCCTGTTTTCCAGGCATATTCGTTCGTATACTTCCTCGCGGTAAATCTTCTTGTCCCGCGGAGCCTCTATTCCAAGACGAATCCGACCGTCTTTGCATTCCATTACCCGAACGACGATATCTTCTCCGATGACGATACCCTCGCCGACTTTTCGCGTCAGTACCAGCATCCGCCCTCCCTGGCGCCAGCCTTTATCTGAAATTACATAAAATCGAGAATGGACAGTCTCGACACCCTCGTGGTTACGTTCAATGCCGCCTCGAAAGCCGTCTCCTGCTGCACCAGATCCGAAAACACTGCGAGCAGGTCGGCATCCTCGTAGCTTGAAATCATGCTCTTGAACTCGATGGACGCATCGGAAAGATACAATTCCGCCCGGTCGATGCGCCAGGCATTGTTGCCCATGCGCCCCCGGATCCGTCTCACCTGCTCGGCGCCGGTTTCCAGATCTTCGAGCCCCTGGCTCATGCCGTCGACATCCCCGCTGCGGACGG
>SLPT01000243.1 GCA_007131845.1 Desulfobacteraceae bacterium
TTGCTGATTAATAAAAGCAACCGTTTTCATTATTGGCAAATGCACAAAAAAATGAAAATGAATTGCAAAAACAACTACCTGCCACAATACGACGGGGAAAGTCAAGCATATTTGACCCATGCCGGTTCAAATCCGGAAATTCAGGCAGAATTGAAGGAAAACCGCCATGCCGCCTTTGCCTTCTTTGGATTGACTTGACCAGAAAGCTGGATTATAGTCCCTTGTTCATAATATTGGCAAAACATGCCGACTGCCGGAAATTTCCGGTCGTTCAGTGTATGCCTGCCACAGGCGGAGAGGTCCATTTGCACGTAAAGCGAAGAAAAATTTTTTCCGGAAAAATTTATTTGCCCCTATCTCTTGCGGGTTTTTTCGTGATATGGTTTTGCGCTGTCGCGATGTGCTTTTCCGGTGAGCAGGATCGAAACACGCTGGCGAAAGAGGAAATGACGGCATCGGCCCCGCGGGAGGAAAGGATCTACCTTTACTTCGGGGATCCGGGGGGACGCCGCCTGACCGGGGTTGCCCGATCGGTGGAAAATCCCGGGGATCCGGCCGCTTTCGGGCGCAACCTGCTGGCGGCCCTGATCGAAGGCCCCGGCGGGGGCAGGAGGGGTTCGCTGATCCCCGTTTTTGACCCGGATACCGAAGTCCTGGCCGTATTCATCGACGCGTCGCAAACGGCCTACGTCGATTTAAAGAAAAATCCGGAGGCCGGTCATATAACTGGCGTTCGACAGGAGATGCTTTCGGTGTACGCCATCGCCAATACGATGATTGTCAATATGGACGGAGTACAGCGTGTCCGGATTTTGCTCGGGGGAAAGGAAGCCCTTACTTTGTCCGGGCACATTGACATCACCCGTCCTGTAACCGCACAGATGCACCTGGTGAGATGAAGAAAAACAGCAAAATACCCAATTTGAGAAATATCGGGATTATCGCCCATATTGACGCCGGCAAGACCACCGTGACCGAGCGGATCCTGTTTTATACGGGACGGTCTTACAAGATCGGAGAAGTCCATGACGGGGAAGCGGTTATGGACTGGATGCCCGACGAACAGGAGCGGGGGATCACCATTACCTCCGCGGTAACCACCTGCCGGTGGCAGGATAAGGATATCCAGATCATCGATACCCCGGGACATGTTGATTTCACCATCGAGGTGGAGCGGTCTTTGAGGGTACTTGACGGTGCCGTGGGCGTATTTTGCGCCGTGGGCGGGGTGGAGCCGCAGTCCGAGACGGTATGGCACCAGGCGGACAAGTACCTGGTGCCCAAGGTCGCTTTTGTCAACAAGATGGACCGGGTGGGCGCCGATTTTTTCCGGGTCATCGAGATGATGAAGGAGCGGCTCAATGCCAATCCCCTGATCCTCCATCTTCCTATCGGAAGCGAAGACGGCTTCCGAGGGGCTGTTGATTTGCTGCAGATGCGGTCCGTAACATGGGCGTCCGATAAACCGACCGAGCCGTTCAGGTCGGATGACATTCCGCCGGAACTCCGGGAAACGGCCGCCACCTACCGCGATCGCCTGGTGGAGACCGTGGCGGAGGTGGACGACGAGATCATGGAGAAATACCTGGAGGAATCGGAGATCTCCACGGCGGAACTGGCGGCCGCTATCCGCAGGGCGACCATCGGGCTTAAGCTGACGCCGGTATTATGCGGAACCGCCCTCAAGAACAAGGGGATCCAGCCGTTATTGGATGCGGTGGTGGCGTTTCTGCCAAGCCCGGCCGAGGCCCCGCCGGTTGTCGGCAAAAACCCGGATACCAGGGAGACGGTCTCCTATACAGCCGATGAAAAAGGCTCCCTCGTGGCCCTTATCTTCAAGGTCTCCATGGCGGAGGGCCGCAAGCTCTCCTACGTGCGGGTCTACAGCGGATGGCTGAAGGCGGGGGGGGACGTGTACAACCCTGCCAGGCAGAAAAGCGAAAAAATTTCGCGCATTCTTCGGATGCACGCCAACAAGCGTGAACGCATCGACCATGCGGGGCCCGGTGATATCGTGGGTGTCGTGGGTCTCAAGGAGTCCGCAACGGGCGAAACCCTGTGCGATAAGAAGGAACCGGTGTTGCTGGAGCAGATGGTGTTCACCAAGCCGGTTATCTCCATTTCCATTGAGCCCAAAACCCATGACGACCAGGAGAAACTGGAGCAGGTGCTGGCAAAACTCATGGCCGAGGACCCGACCCTGCACGTGAAGCAGGATGAGGATACGGGCCAGACATTGCTCTCGGGTATGGGGGAGCTGCACCTTGAAATCGTGACCAGCAGGATGCGCCGGGAATTCAACACGAACGTAAACGTCGGAAAACCCCAGGTCGTCTACCGGGAGACCTTGGCTAAGGCCGCTTCGGCCACCGGCGTTTTCGACCGGGAAGTATCCGGCGGGCGCCACTTTGCGGAAGTTTCTTTAACTCTTTCTCCCCTTTCCCGGGGAAGCGGCATCCGGTTTACTCCGAAGGCGCCCGAGAGCTCTGTTCCGCAGGAATTCGTGCCGGCGGTGGAAAAGGGGTTCCGGGAGGCCATGGAGTACGGCGAGCTTATGGGATACCCGGTGGTTGACGTGGCGGCGACGCTGGACGGCGGTTCATACAAGGAGAATCTCGTTTCGGAATTCGCGTACACGGTAGCCGCCAAGATGGCGTGCCGGGAAGCCATGGAAAAGGCAAGCCCCTACCTTCTGGAGCCGATCATGGAGGTGGAGGTGTTCGTGCCGGAATCTTTCACCGGCGATGTGATCGGAGATCTTTCCGCCCGGGGCGGAAA
>SLPT01000333.1 GCA_007131845.1 Desulfobacteraceae bacterium
CCAACACCATCGAAGAGGACATGCGCGATGCCGTGGAATTTCTGAAGGCGAAAATTCCCGGAATCGATCTGGCCGAAGCGGCGGGGCGGACCGGCGGCAAATACGACGGGAAAAAGCTCACGGTCAAGGTCATGGGAAAGGATTTCAATATCCACAACAACGGGTCACTCTCCTCGGAGATTCACATCAACCCCTGGCTTGCGGTGCCTGTTCTGAATTATGTCCTTACCGGGAAAGGCAAGCCGCTTACCGGCAACTGGATCACCTTCCGGGAGCTCAAGGGTGGAATGGAGCGATATTCCCTTTTCCAGCAGCGATGCGAAAAGCCCCTGAAACGAATCGCCGACAGCTACCCGGATCTTTTCCGGGATATGCTGGATATCTTTAACGGTCGGCGCGTGGAAGGCCCCGTGGACTCCGACGTGGCGGTGATCATGTATCCCCTTCCCCTGCTGCCGGTCATCGTGTGCTACTGGGAACCCGAAGACGGAATCGATTCAAGCCTCCACATCTATTATGACGACACCGCCGATGAAAACCTCGATCTGGATTCGCTTTATACCCTGACAGCCGGCATGGTCATCATGTTCGACAAGATCGCCTATAAACACGGCATACCGACCGGCGAACAGGCCGGGCGGACTCACGGGTAACATCCGCACATCCCGCCATCCGGACACCGATAAACAGGGGCTTCCAAACGGGCGCCCCTGCTTTCCTTCACTGTTTTTTTTAAACGGACTCCTTGCAATACCATTGGGCATAATGGTACATAGTGCCTGAACAAATCCCGGCATTTTGCCTTTTTAAAGCCGGCACATCGTTTGCCAGCGACCCGGTCCGAACCCCACGGACATTTTCGGTCATTGAATACCAACAGCATAAAGAGCCGCAATATTGAAAGAAGACGAGCTGTTTGCCAACGCCCCCCGGAACCCGTCGGCGTACAACGCCGACTCCGTGGAAATTCTGGAAGGACTCGACCCGGTTCGCAGACGCCCCGGGATGTACACCGACACCTACCGCCCGGACCACCTGGCCCGGGAGGTGATCGATAACGCCGTGGACGAGGCCATCGCCGGGCATGCGAATACCATCCGGGTCGTGCTTTTTGCGGATGGATCTCTTTCCGTTTCCGACAATGGCCGAGGCATGCCCGTGGACCTGCATCCCACGGAACGCATTTCCGGGGTCGAAGTGATCCTGACGCGGCTGCACGCGGGCGCCAAGTTTTCCGGAAAGGACTACCGCTATTCCGGGGGGCTGCACGGCGTCGGCGTTTCCGTGGTCAATGCCCTTTCCGCCCGCCTGGACGTCGAAATCCGCAGAGGCGGAAAAATCTATGAAATCGCTTTCGAGGGCGGCAACAAGGTAAACGATCTTTGTGAAACCGGCAGCACGGCCCGGCGCAACACGGGCTCCGTATTACGATTCCGGCCCGACCCGGCGTATTTCGACAACCCGTCGTTCTCCGTCAGCCGCCTCCGGCACGATCTTCGTGCCAAGGCGGTTCTTTGTCCCGGTCTTTCCATCACCTTCACGGACGAAAATTCCGGCAGCACGGAGACCTGGCATTTCACCACCGGCCTCGATCAGTACCTCCGGGAAAGCCTGAACGGGGTGCCTGCGGTTCCCGAAACCCCTTTTACCGGGAATTTCGAAGGCGTCGACGAAGAGGTTGCCTGGTCGTGCACCTGGCTTCCGGAGCCCGGGGATATCGTGGCCGAAAGCTACGTAAACCTTGTCCCGACCCTCCATGGCGGCACCCACGTAACCGGCTTCCGCCAAGGACTTCTCCATGCCCTGCGGGAATTCTGCGAACTGCGCCGGCTGCTGCCCAAGGCCGTCCGCCTTGCGCCGGACGATGTCTGGGAGCGCTGCAGCTATGTCCTGTCCGCCAAAATGGCCGACCCGCGATTTTCCGGGCAGACCAAGGAACGCCTCGCCTCCCGCCAGGCCACGACATTCATATCCGCCACCGTCAAAGACGCTTTCAGCCTGTGGCTCAACCAGAACCCCGAAATCGGGGAGAAAATCGCGGAAATCGCCATTGACGCGGCCCGCACCCGAATCCGGGCGGCCAAAAAAGTGCCCAGAAAAAAGGCGGTCTCAGGCCCGACCCTGCCCGGAAAGCTTGCCGACTGCGTCAGCCAGGATCTCGAACGCTGCGAACTCTTTCTGGTGGAGGGCGACTCGGCCGGCGGCTCGGCCAAGCAGGCCAGAAACCGCCAGTATCAGGCCATTTTACCCCTGAGGGGAAAGATTCTCAATACCTGGGAGGTGGATTCAGATACCATATTCTCCTCCAGGGAGGTACGTGACATTGCTGTGGCCGTCGGCATGGAGCCCGGATCTGCGGAGACCAACGGCATACGCTACGGCAGAACAATCATCATGACGGATGCCGACTCGGACGGCCTTCACATCGCCACCCTGCTATGCGCCCTGTTCCTGAAGCATTTCAAACCGCTGGTGGATGCCGGCCGGGTTTATGCGGCACTGCCGCCACTCTACCGGATCGACATCGGCAAGCAGGTCTTCTACGCGCTGGACGAAACGGAAAAAAACGACATCCTCAAGAAGCATAAGAAAAAGAACCGGAAAGCCGCCGTGCAGCTTTTCAAGGGACTGGGCGAGATGAACCCCATACAGCTCCGGGAGACCACCATGGACCCGGACACGCGGCGACTGATCCGGCTGAGTGCCGATATGGACGATCCGGAAAGACTCTACGGCATGATGGACATGCTGCTGGGGAAAAAGCACGCCCCCGCCCG